>CAUJGQ010000094.1 GCA_963170165.1 Chloroflexota bacterium
CGCCAGCGCCTGACCGAGGGGCGCAACATCCGGTTCGTCGCCGTCGAGCCGGAGTCCTGCCCCAGCCTGACGCGCGGTGAGTTTGCCTATGACTTCGGCGATACCGCCGCCATGACACCGCTGATGAAGATGTACACCCTCGGCCACACCTTCGTGCCGGCGGGTATCCACGCCGGCGGCCTGCGCTACCATGCGATGTCGCCCTCTATCTCGCATCTGTACAACCAAGGGCTGATTGAGGCACGGGCGGTACACCAGTTGCCGGTGTTCGAGGCGGCGGTGCAGTTCGCTCGCACAGAAGGCATCATTCCGGCGCCCGAGTCCAGCCACGCCATCCGCGCCGCGATTGACGAGGCGCTGGCGGCAAAGGAAGCAGGGCAGAAGCGGGTGATCGTCTTCAACCTCAGCGGCCACGGCTACTTCGATATGGGCGCCTATGATCGCTACTTCGCGGGCGACCTGGAGGACTACGCCTACCCGGCGGAGAAGGTGCGCGAGGCGATGCAGAGCGTGCCGCGGTTCTAAGGGGATCTCACTCCCACCCTCCTCTCCCATGGGCAGTGGGGGAGCCTATCGCTTGGGCGGGCGCCGGTCCCCTCGCCGTCTCGGAGTGGGGGCCGGCGGGTGAGGTCCGTCACACAGGGGATGAGACATGAACGACGGCACCGGGTTGGGGGAGCGCAAGCGGATTCTCACGGGCATCCGGCCCACCGGTGCGCTGCACCTGGGGCATTACGGAGGCGCGTTGGAAAACTGGGTACGGCTTCAGCACGAGTACGAGTGCTTCTTCTTGATCGCCGACTACCAGGTGTCTGACTACGCCGAGGACATCACGCGGGTGCGTGAGGCGGTCTGGGACGTGACGCTCGATTGGCTTGCGGTGGGGCTGGACCCACGCAATAGCCATTTCGTGATTGAGAGCCTGGTGCCGGAGCACGCCGAGCTGACCCTGTGGCTAGAGTGGGCAACGCCCATGGGCTGGCTCGAGCGCAACCCCACGCTCAAGGCCGAGCTTGCCGGCCTGGAGGCGCGCGGCTCGGTGCCCGTCGCCTTCTTCACTTATCCCGTGATGCAGGTGTGCAACATCCTCATGCCCAAGGCGCACCTCGTGCCGGTGGGTGAGGACCAGTTGCCGCACATCGAGATGACGCGCGAAGTGGCGCGCCGCTTCAACCGCCTGTACGGCGAGGTGTTTATCGAGCCACAGGGGCTGGTAGGACGCATCCCCCGGCTCGTCGGTACCGATGGCGATGCCAAGATGAGCAAGTCACGCAATAATGCCATCTTCCTCAAGGACGATGCCGCAACGGTCACCGAGAAGGTACGGCGGATGTACACCGATCCGAACCGGCTGCGCGCCACCGATCCCGGCCGGGTAGAGGGCAACCCGGTGTTCATGTACCACGACGCCTTCAACCCGGATGTGGAGGAGGTCAACGACCTGAAGGAGCGCTACCGCGCCGGCAAGGTCGGGGACGTGGAGGTCAAGCAGAAGCTGGCGCGGGCGCTCAACGTTATGCTCGACCCGATTCGTGAGCGGCGGGCGTACTATGAGAGCCGGCCGGATGAGGTGAGAGATGCGCTCGCCACAGGGGCAGGCGCGATGAAGCCGGTCGCGGCGCAGACGATGGCAGAGGTGCGCGAGGCGCTGAAGCTCAACTACCTGGAGCGGCCATGATTGTCTACTCGCCATCGCTGGAAGAAGTCCGGACGCTGGCCGCCACGGGCAAGGGAAACCTTGTCGCCATCTCGCGTGAGGTCATGGCCGACCTGGAGACGCCCGTTTCGGCCTACCTCAAGGTGGCGCGCGGCTCGCACTCTTTTCTGTTGGAGAGCGTCGAGGGTGGGGAGCGGCTGGCCCGCTTCTCCTTTATCGGCACCGAGCCGTATCGCGTGATCAAGACCGGCCCTGGTCACGAGCACGACAGCGACCCGCTACGCCTGGTGGAGGAGGAGCTGCGCCGCTTCCGGCTGGCACCGGTGGCGGGGTTGCCGCCGTTTCACGGTGGCGCGGTGGGATATCTGGCTTACGATGCCGTACGCCACTTTGAGAGGCTGCCCACGCCGGAGCGCGATCCGCTCGGGATACCGGAGTCGGTGTGGACCTTTACCGACACGCTCCTCGTATTCGACCACCTACGCCACGTGATCAAGGTCGTCTCGCACATGCGCATGGATGGGGATGTGGAAGCAGCCTACCGCCAAGCGGTGTGGCGAATCGAGGAGCTGGTAGACCGGCTCAGCCGGCCGCTGACCGCAATCCCGGAGAATGGACCGCCGGTGGGCCTGGCCGCCGGGCGGGTGGTGCACAACATCCCGCGTGAGGACTATCTGAACGCCGTAGAGCAGGCGCGAGAGTACATCGTCGCCGGCGACATCATCCAGGTGGTGCCATCGCAGCGCATGGCCCGCCGGACAGCTGCCCACCCGTTCAACGTCTACCGGGCCCTACGCCACGTAAACCCCTCGCCGTACATGTACTACCTGGAGATGGGTGACTTTCAGATTGTCGGCGCCTCACCGGAGCTGCTGGTGCGCGTAGAGAACGGCATGGTCGAGACCCACCCGATTGCCGGCACCCGCCGGCGCGGCAAGAGCGAGACGGAGGACGAGGCTCTGGCGGAGGAGTTGCGGCGCGACGAGAAGGAAATCGCCGAGCACATCATGTTGCTGGATCTGGGGCGCAACGACCTGGGGCGGGTCTGCCGGCCGGGGACCGTGCGCGTCACCCAACAGATGGAGATCGAGCGCTACTCACACGTCATGCATCTCGTCTCCCATGTCACCGGCGAGCTGCGCCCCGACCGCACGCCGTACGACGCCCTACGCTCCTGTTTTCCGGCAGGCACCGTTTCCGGCGCTCCCAAGATCCGGGCGATGGAGATCATCTCTGAGCTGGAGGGAGAACGGCGGGGAGCGTACGCCGGCGCCGTAGGATACGTTGGTTTCGAGGGCAACCTCGACACCTGCATCACCATCCGCACGGTGGTCATGAAGGACGGCGTCGCCTATGCCCAGGCCGGTGGCGGTATCGTCTACGACAGCAATCCCGCCGCCGAATGGGACGAGACGATCAACAAGGCCGGAGCGCTCATGCGCGCTATCGACCTGGCCGAGCTACAGGGTGGCCACCAGCGCGGCAGCCTCGGCTACTAGCGCCCGACATCTCAGCAGGATGCCAGCGTCATGCCCACCATCACCGTTTCCGGCATCATCCTCAGCGGCAACAGCCTGCTTGCGGTTCAGGCCGGTGAGCATCTGTTGCTCCCTGGTGGACTGCTGATCGACGACGACGAGTCGGTCGATGACGCGCTGTGCCGCGTGTTAGGTGAGTTGCTTGCACTTGATGTGAGCGCGCCTGACTTCATTGACACGCTCTACGAGCGACGTGAGGATGAAATCGTCGTTCACAACGTCTACTTTGCCGGTGAGCTGGCGGATGGCGCGGCGCTTGTGGCCTGCGCCGTCGAGCCGGTCTGGGTGGAGCGGGACGCCATCGCCACGGCAGGGTTTCCTCCCTGGCTGGCCGAGGCGCTGCCCGCGCTGCTCGCCGGTGAGACCGCGCCCGTTCCCGAAGTCGTCCTGGACGAGTTCGGTGGAGCGGTGGGCGCCGCACCGGTCGTGATCATCACCGGCCCGGCTGGGGCGGGCAAGAGCAGTGTCGCGCGGGAGCTATGTACCGCCTTCGAGCGCTCCGCTCACATCGAGGTGGATGAGGTGCAGCACATGATCGTGAGCGGTCGCGCCTCGCCGGCCGGCCGCAGCCCCAGCGAGACCGAGTGGGCGCGGCAGCGGGAACTGGCAACGCGCAACACCGCCGCTCTTGCCCGCAATTTCTCCACCTCAGGCATTACCGCTGTGATCGACGACGTGCTGGAGAGCCGAGAGGAGCTGGATCAGTACCTAACCTACCTGGACGGCCTGCCTGTGTTCCTGTTCACTCTGTTACCGAACGTAGACACCCTGCGACAACGTGATGCCGGCCGCACGCCGGAGCAGCGGATGGGTGATCGCTGTTTGGAGCTCCACCAGATCATCTCGACGAATGGTGAAGACCGCGGTTTGCGGCTGGACACCAGCAGTATGACCGTCGACGACGTCGTGGACGCGATCATCGAGCGGCTGGAAAGCGCAATGCTGCCCAGCAATAGCGATGATGATCGGTGAGGTGCGCCCGTGCTGCTGCTGATCGACAACTACGATAGCTTCACCTACAACCTGTATCAGTACCTGTGTGAACTGGGCGCGGATGTCACCGTCGTGCGCAACGATGAGGTGACGCTCGAGGACATCGCGCGCATGCAGCCGGAGCGGGTTGTCATCTCTCCAGGTCCGTGCACCCCGAACGAAGCCGGAATCAGCGTGCCGTTGATCCGGCGATTTGCCGGCGAGATTCCCATCCTCGGCGTGTGTCTCGGCCACCAGTGCATTGGCGAAGCCTTTGGCGGGGAGGTCAAGGGCGCTGGGGAGATCAAACACGGAAAGACCTCCGTCATCGAGCACGATGGCGCTGGCGTCTTCTCCGGTCTGCCGTCACCGTTCCGGGCGATCCGCTACCACTCGCTGGCGGTGCAGCCGGAGAGCGTACCAGAGGAACTGGCCGTCACGGCTCGCAGCGAGAGCGGTGTGATTATGGGCATCCGCCATCGCACGTATGCGATTGAAGGGATTCAGTTCCACCCCGAGTCAATCATGACCGAGCACGGCAAAGACCTGCTGCGCAACTTCCTCCAGATGCATGAGCCAGCAGCGCCAGCGAGGCAGCGATGATTCGCGACGCGATCGACATCATCGCTAACCATGGCCGCGACCTGACCGAGGCCGAGGCTGCTGCCGCCGTGCGCGACATCATGGACGGCGAGGCCACCCCCGCGCAAACCGGCGCGCTACTCACCGCCCTACGGATGAAGGGTGAGACCGTTGACGAGATCGCCGGGATGGCGCGTGTCATGCGCGAGAAGGCGCTGCGCGTGGAGGTCAACGGCCCGCTGCTAGACACCTGCGGCACCGGCGGCGACGGCTCTGGCTCCTTCAACGTCTCCACTGCAGCGGCATTCGTGGCGGCCGGCGCGGGGTTGCGTGTCGCCAAGCATGGTAACCGTGCGATGAGCTCGCATTCCGGCTCCGCTGACGTGCTGGAGGCGCTGGGGGCGAGCATCGACCAGACACCAGCGGGAGTCGCTGCCCTTATTGAGCAGGCGGGAATCGGCTTCATGTTTGCCCAGGTGTTTCACCCAGCCATGCGCCACGCTGCGGGCCCCCGGCGTGAGATCGGCATCCGCAACATCTTCAATGTGCTGGGACCGCTCACCAACCCGGCCGGTGCTGAACAGCGCGTGCTTGGTGTTGCCACGGGCGCACTGGGCGAGAAACTGGCGGAGGTACTCTTCCGCATCGGCGCCGTCCACGCCCTCGTCGTCCACGGCGAAGATGGGCTGGATGAGCTCAGCATCAGCGCGCCGAGCACCGTGTATGAGCTGGCCGGCGGCGAGGTGCGCCGCTATCGCGTGACCCCGGAGGATGCCGGACTGCTGACCGCGCCCCGGGCGGCGGTGCGTGGCGGCAGCGCCGCAGAGAACGCCGAGACGATGCGCCGGATCTTCCAGGGTGCGGAAGGCCCGTTACGCGACTTCGTGCTGCTCAATGCCGCCGCGGCGCTGGTGGCTGGCGGAGCGGCCGGATCGCTCAAGGAAGGCGCAGCACTGGCTGCACAGACCATCGACCGCGGCGCAGCGCTGGCAGTGTTGGATCGGTTCGTCGCCATCAGCCGCACCACCGCGTCGCCGAGCCCGCGGGAGTAACGCGCTCATGCCAGAGACGGCACACACCGGCACAATCCTCGACCGTATCGTGGCGGACACCCGTGAGCTGCTCTCCGTTCGGATGCAGGCAGAGCCGCTGATCGCCATGCGCAATCGGGCTGAACAGGCTCCCCAACCCGCGCCGTTTGCCGCGGTGCTTCGTGGTGATTCGCTGCGCTTGATCGCAGAAGTGAAGAAGGCATCACCGACGAAGGGGCTGTTTGACCCTGCCATGGACCCGGTGTCGCGCACGATTACGTATGCCAGCGGCGGCGCGGCGGCAATCTCTGTGCTGACAGAGCCGCAGCACTTCCTCGGCGATATCGCTTATCTGTCCACCATTCGCGCCGGTCTGGCGGCAGCCGGGGTGGAGTGCCCGCCGCTGCTGCGCAAGGACTTCCTCTTCGACCCGTACCAGGTCTACGAAGCGCGGGCTGCCGGCGCCGACGCGCTGCTGCTCATCGTCGCCATCCTCAGCGATGCGGCGCTCACGGACATGCTGGCGCTTGGGCGTTCGCTCGGCTTGGGTGTGCTGGTGGAGGCGCACGATGAGCGCGAGGTTCTGCGGGCACTGCAGGCGGGCGCCGAGGTGATCGGCATCAACAACCGCGATCTCCGCACCTTCGTTACCGACCTGGCGACGACCCTCCGGCTGCGGCCGATGATTCCACCTGATCGGGTGTTGGTGAGCGAGAGCGGTATTTCCACGCGCGAAGATGCCCAGATGCTGCGGGGAGTTGGGGTGGATGCGGTGCTGGTTGGGGAGGCGCTCATGCTGTCAGAAGATGTGCCGGCGCGGATGCGGGAGTTGATGGTCTCGTGACGGTCATCAAGATCTGCGGCGTCACCGCCCCCGAGCACGTTGATGCGGCGCAACAGGCAGGGGCGGATATCATCGGACTGATGTTCGTCGAGAGCAGCCGGCGGCGGGTAACCGTCGAGCGGGCCCGGCGGCTGGTGGAGCTGCTTCCCGTCCGCCATGCACCGCCGCTGCTGGCGCTGCCACTGCCCGCCGGGCATCTGGCGGCCCTGTGGTTTGAACGCTGTGCCGCGGCGCTGGAAGGTCTGCTGGCGGAGCGACGACCGCTGCTGGCGGGGGTGTTTGCCGATCAGCCCCCGGCGCTGGTCAACTCAATTGCGGACGCCGTCGGGCTGGATCTGGTGCAGCTCAGCGGACATGAGCGTTGGGAGGACAGCCTGCGGATCCGTCGCCCGGTGGTCAAGGCGGAGCGCGTTGGCGCCAACGACACGGCCACCACCGTGCTTGATCGTGTCGAGGCCGGCACTGCTAGCCTGCTCCTGCTGGATGCCGGTGTTCCCGGTCAACTCGGTGGCACCGGTGTCGCCTTTGACTGGGAGGCGGGCCGGGGCGTTGCGCAGGCGCTGCCGTGCATGCTCGCCGGCGGGCTCTCGCCGGAGAACGTTCGCCACGCCATCAGTCATGTTCGCCCGTGGGGGGTCGACGTAAGCAGCGGTGTGGAGTCCGGTGGCGCCAAGGACCCAGCGAAGATCCGGGCCTTTGTGGCCGCCGTGCGTGCCACCGATGCGTCGCTGGCCGGGGCGCGCGTCAAACGGGGAAAGGAGGAACGGGCATGACGGTGCCGGTGTATCCCGACGCTGCGGGCCGCTTCGGCGAGTTTGGCGGCCGGTTTGTACCTGAGACGCTGATGGCGGCGCATGAGCAGCTAGAGCGCGCCTATCGCGAGGCGCGCCATGATGAGCGGTTCGGGATGGAGCTGAACCGGCTGCTGCGTTCGTATGTCGGCCGGCCAACGCCGCTGTACTTCGCCGAGGCGCTGACCCGCCACCTCGGCGGCGCCCGCATCTACCTGAAGCGCGAAGACCTCGCACATACCGGCGCCCACAAAATCAACAATGCGCTCGGGCAGGCGCTGCTCGCCAAGCGCATGGGCAAGCCCCGAATCATTGCGGAGACCGGCGCTGGTCAGCACGGTGTCGCCACCGCCACGGTGTGCGCCATGCTCGGATTTCAATGCGTGGTCTACATGGGCGAGGAGGATATCCGCCGGCAGGCGCTGAATGTCTTCCGTATGAAGCTGCTGGGTGCAGAGGTCCGGCCCGTGACCAGCGGCTCACGCACGCTCAAAGACGCGATCAACGAAGCAATGCGCGACTGGGTCACCAACGTGGCCGATACGTTCTACATCATCGGCTCGGTCGTGGGCGCGCATCCGTATCCAATGATCGTCCGCGATTTCCAATCCGTGATCGGCGCGGAGGCGCGTGAGCAGATGCTGGCGGCGGAGGGCCGGTTGCCGGATGTGGCGGTCGCCTGTGTGGGCGGTGGCTCAAACGCCATCGGCTTGTTCTACCCGTTTACGCACGACGAGGGGGTGCGGCTAACCGGCGTCGAGGCCGGCGGAAGCGGTGTGGAGACGGGCAAACATGCCGCCACGCTAGTGGCGGGCCGCCCCGGTGTGCTGCACGGCGCTCGCAGTTACCTGCTTCAGGACGCCGCCGGGCAGGTGCTGGAGACGCACAGCATCTCCGCCGGGTTGGACTATCCCGGCGTTGGCCCCGAGCACTCGTGGCTGCGGGAGACGGGCAGAGCCCAATACGTCAGCGTCACCGATGCGGAGGCGCTGGACGGGTTCCAGCTGCTGTGCCGCACCGAAGGCATCATCCCGGCACTGGAACCGGCTCATGCCATTGCCCACGTCGCCCGTATCGCACCATCCATGCCCTCCAGTCAGACCATCCTCGTGGGACTGTCCGGCCGCGGTGACAAGGACATGGCCACCGTGGCAGACGCGTTGGGCGTCACGCTGTAGCGACAGAAGGGAACAACCGGCGTGGCCGCTCTGCCGCCGTTCGGCCCTCCGCCCACCTCCGCAGCGCCCAGCGCGGCCGGTGGCCCGGCGCGTGCCCCCTGGGGCATCGTGGAACTGCTGCTGGCGTTGCTGCTCACCGTCATCCTGCTGCTGGCGGTGACGCTCGCATTTGTGCTGGTGCTGGCGGCGGCGGGTATCGATGAAGATCCGGAAGTCAGCGCCGCCGGCGCGGCCGGCGCACTGCTCGCGCAGCTCGTCATCGACGCCGGTGCGGTGGGTATCGCCGCGCTGTTTAGCCTGCGTAGATACAAGCTATCGCCCCGAGCCTGGGGCCTGCGCCCTGCGCGGGTGTTTCACCTCAAGTGGTCAGTGCTGACGCTGCTGGCATGTTTCGGCACGCTGGTGGCGTACCAGGCGGCCGTGTCCGCGCTCGGCATCCAGGAGTTTGAGGCACGCGAGAACGTGCCGGAGGGGCTGCTTGACCATCGCGCCGTGATCCCGCTCACGGTCTTCCTGGTGGTGATTGTGGCGCCGCTGGCTGAGGAGATGTTCTTCCGTGCCTTCATCTTCGGCGGTCTGCGCCGGCTGCTCGGTGTCTACGGCGGAGCAGCTGCGAGCGGGCTGCTGTTCTCGGTCATCCATGTCCAGGGCGCCGATTACATCGGCCTGGTGATCCCCTTTGGCATCATCGGCTTCATGCTGGCGGTGCTGGTGGCGCGCACCGGGTCGCTGTGGAATGCCATCCTGGTACACTTCGGCTTCAATGCCTTTGGCATCGGCGGCGCGCTGGCGGGCGGGCCGGGCGCTCTTCTGGCCGTGTTCGCCATCGCCGGGGTCTATGTGCTGGCCTCACTCCTCCCTGCAGCTCCGACAGGGGACAACCGATGAGCCGTATTCCTGCAACCTTTGCCCGTCTCACAGCCGAGGGCCGTACCGGCCTGATCGCCTACGTCACCGCCGGTTTTCCTACCCCGTCTGAGACGCCTGACCTTGTCCGCGCCCTCGTCAACGGTGGCGCGGACATCATCGAGCTGGGCGTGCCGTTCTCAGACCCGCTAGCCGATGGCGCGACCGTGCAACGAGCGAACCAGGTTGCGCTGGAGCATGGCGTGTCCCTGGGTGATGTGCTGGCAATGGTGCGAGAGCTTCGCGCTGGCGGACTGCCTGCACCACTGATCGCCATGGGCTACTACAATCCCGTGCTGGCCTACGGCCTGGAACGGTTCGCCGAGGACGCCGCCGCTTCTGGACTCGATGGCATCATCCCCGTTGATGTTCCGCCGGAAGAGGGTGGCCCGCTGGCTGCGGCGCTGGCCGCACGCGGACTTGATGTCATCTTCCTGGTAGCCCCAACGAGCCCGGATGAACGCATCGCCAAGATTGCCGGTATGGCCAGTGGCTTCCTCTACTGTGTCAGTCTCGCCGGCGTCACCGGCGCCCGTGGTGAACTGCCGGCAGGGCTGCCGGATTTCGTTGCGCGGGTGCGGCGGCACACGACGTTACCGCTGGCCGTCGGTTTCGGCGTCTCCCGGCGGGAGCACGTTGCGCGTATTGGGGAGCTATGCGAAGCTGCCGTCATCGGCAGTGCCATCATTGAGTCCATCGAAGCTGCTCCTGCCGGGCAGCGGGCAGCCCGCGTGCGCGCCTTTGTCGCAGACGTTACGGCGACGGCACCTGCCTCGCCGGCGTGACTGGTGGCCCGCGGGCGACCCATCCGCCGGGCGGAAGAGTTCAGTGATCATGCCAGATTCAGCGCCGCGGTCCGCTCGCGGCATCCGCGGCGCCACCACCGTTGATCGCAACGACCGCGAGGCGATTCTGGACGCCACCCGCGAGATGGTCCAGCAGATCATCGCCGCCAACGACCTGCGTGCCGAAGACGTGGCGATGGCCTGGTTCACCACCACTCCCGACCTGACCGCGGACTTCCCCGCCATCGCGGCCCGTCAGTTGGGCTGGACGCACGTCGCGCTGATGTGTGGCCACGAGATGAACGTGCCTGGCGCGCTGCCGATGTGCATTCGGGTGGCGCTGATCGCCAACACGTTCCGCGCCCAGGAAGAGGTAACGCACGTCTACCTGCGCGGCGCGCGGGCGCTGCGCCCTGATCTGCCGGCGATTGGCTGACAGCCGTTGCTGCTCACCCATCGCTTCCCGACGTCCGTTCGTCCGTAGCCAGCGGGCCGCTGGGCCCTTTCCCCGAGCGTGCGCTACCCGCAACATGGTCAGGGTCGCAGGCGCGTGGTACGCTCCATAGCTGAGAGCGTCCCGCATAACCACCCTGATACCAGGGGAGCACGATGCGCAGGTTCAGCGGCTATGGCATTGTCATAACCACCATGGCGGTTGTTGTCTTCTTGCTGTCATCCGGCCGCCCGGCTCACGCCCAGGTCACCCCGGATCAGTACGTGCAGAGTGTCACCCTGGGCAGTGGTGAGGTGCCCGGTTACCGGCAGGGTGACGCGGGGCCGCTACCGGTGTTCGGGCAGATCGGCGCGCTGGCGGCGTACGGCTCGCACTTCACGGCTGAGTCACTCGCCGGGACACGCGTGCCCGGCTTCGTCGTCTGGACGGTGCTATTCCCCAGTCCGGGAGAAGCGTCGGCCGCAATACGCCGGCTGCGCACGAGCACGCGCGACACCATTGCCGGCTACACCTTGCTCCGCACGCCGGACGTCGGCACGCCGATTACCGGCGCAGATGAGGCGATTGAGTACCGGTGGATTGGATCATTTCCTGACGGTCGCAGCTATGCTGGGTTGGGCGTGGCATGGCGGTTTGGGCCGGTCTTCATCGAGTTGTTTGTCTACTCCACGTCTGAGCTTGGCCGCACCTCGGGTCTGGCTGCCAACGATGAGATGTACTTGCTGGCGCAGCGCCAATCAGCCAAGTACAACCGCACACCGAAGTATACGCCTGCGGGCCCGACGGCCGGCCAGCCGCCTCCACCACCGCCCGCCACCACCACGCCGCCGCCGGCTCAGCCCTCCAAAGATCCCCAGCCTGACATGCTGCTGCTGGTGACCGCGCAAATCGGCGGTGCCATCGCGCGGGACGGCACCACCATCCGCGCCTATGTGGGTGAGCGCGAGTGCGGCGCCGAGTCGCTCATCTTTGGCTGGACCTTTCTTTCGGTCGCCAGCGCCGACACCAAGGCCGGCTGCGGCGGCGACGGCGCCATAATCACGTTCCGTGTCGGCGACCAGCCGGCGGCAGAAACCGTGACATGGGCGCTAGATAGCTTTGTGCGCGGCGTCCCGCTGACGGCACAGGGCGAACGGCCCACGCCTGGCCTGCTCGTGCGCCCCGTGGCCAGCATCTCCTGCCGGCCGGCGCTCGGTTCAACGACTTGTTCTGAGCTGGACCGCAGGCTGTGGGAGGGATCGCTGCGCGGCTGGCTGGCGATCTTCGAGGCACGAGGAGCGGAGCCGTCCGGTGAAGCACTGCTCACGGCTTGGGCACGTTTCCGCGCCGAACGCGATGAAGTGCTCGGCAATCTCGTGCTGGCGGTGCTGGAGCGTCGCTCGTACAGCTTCATCAGCGCGGTGCGCTATGCTCCCGGCCCAGAGGCGCCGCACCCATACCTTGAAGTCTCCACCGTGGGCGCCGGGCGGGTGGCCGAAGGCTGGCGTGTGCTGACAGCCGATGGCGGCGAGTATGTCTTCCCGCCGGGGGCTCAACTGGCCCAGGGCGCCTGCCGGATATACCTGAGCGCCGAGGGAGCCGCGGCAGACACCGACAATGCCTGTCCGGGAGCAGTCATCGCAGGCACCACACTGGCGCGGCCGGGAGCGGCCTATCTGATGGATGAGCGCGGCGAGATCATCGACTCGGTCGGCTTCTAGCGGACCCGTTGGGCTGTGTGAGCTATGAACGGCCAGATCCTCGCCGGGCGCTATCTGATCGGCCGTGAGCTGGGTACCGGCGGCATGGGCGCGGTATACCAGGCTACCGACCTGCGCACCGGAGGCCAGGTCGCCGTCAAGATTCCGCATCCGTGGCTGGCCATCGACGCTGAGTACACCGCCCGCATGAATCGAGAGGCGCAGATCGCCGCGTCGCTGACGTCGCCGCGCGTCGTCAAGGTGATGGACTTCGACTGGCATGAAGGCCGGCCGTTCCTGGTGATGGAGTATGTGCCCGGCCCGACCCTGGCGGACGTCATCAGCGAGCAAGGGTCACTGGACTGGAAGGCTGCCGCCCGCATCAGCCTGGAGGTCGCCCGCGGGCTCGACACGGCACACCGCGGCGGCATCGTTCACCGCGACCTCAAACCGCAGAACATCAAGATCGATGAAGACGGTGACGTCAAGGTACTCGACTTTGGCATCGCCCGCGCCGAGAACCTGCCCTCCGTCACCGCTGCCAGCGTCGTCGTTGGCACACCCCAGTACCTCGCGCCCGAGCGGCTCGGTGGACCCTTTGGCGATGAGCTGGAGGCATCGCTATCGTCAGGCGATGGCCGGTCGGACATTTACGCGCTGGGCGTGATCATGTACGAGATGGTCATGGGACGGCCGCCCTTCAGCGGCGTTACCCATTGGGCGGTGATCCGCGGGCATCTCAACGAGCCGCCGCCGCCCATGCCGGACAGCGTACCGCTCGAGTTCCAAGCGATTGTGCTGCGCTGCTTGGAGAAGCGGCCTGACCAGCGCTTCCAAACGGCGGGGCAGGTCATCGGCGCGCTGCGTGCCCTCAGCATCACTGGTCCCGTCGAACTGCCGGCCGGCGCCGGCGCCGCGGCCGGGGCAGCCGTTCCCAGCATCGCTGGATTCGGCGGCGCGCTCGCGGCCTATCCACCTAGCTCACCAACCTCCGGGCAACTGACCAAGGAGACTCGGATTGATGGAATTCCGGAGGCCGGCGCGGGCGCAGCCGGTGCGGTGCCACCCATTCAACCTCGTGACCCCCGGCCGTCGCCGGCGCGCCCGGCCACGGAAACTGGCTCGCAGGCCGGTCCCAGGCGTCCACCTGCCGCGCTGCTCGTCGTGGCCGGCGCCGTGGCCCTGGCGGCGGCCATCGGCGTCGCCGTCGCGCTCGCGGGCCGCGGCGATGACGAGGTGCCCGTCACTCCGACACCAGTGACAGCTATCGCAGTCGCTACGGTCACTGCCGCCGCGACCGTCTCGCCCTCGCCCGCGCCGTCACCCACAGCCGCGGCCACGGCTGCTCCGGTATCAGTGATGGACCTGCGCATTTACCGAAGTGGCGGGGACTTCCTGGCCGGCGCCCCGGCGGTGAGCGAACTCGAGCGGGGGAGCTCGGTCGTTGCCTGTTACGCCTTTGGCGGCGCCGGGGCCGGCACGTCCTTGACCGCAGTGCTGGCCGGCGGGTCCGGACAACGGATCGTCTCGCAGGCCCTTCTCCCGTCCAAAGACGCCGATATCACCTGCCAGGCGATTCCGGGCGCCCAGGATCTCGGCGCAGGTGACTATTCGGTCACTATCCGTGACCGGGACCAGGAGCGCGCCCGCGCTACGCTGCGCCTGACCGAACCACCACCGCCACCGACGCCGGAACCACCTACGCCCGCGCCCCCCATCACCACTCCGGCACCCGTCCCGCCCACGGCCGCGCCAACGCGCCCACCCGCAACGCCAGCGCCCGTGTCCACCCGAACACCAGCGCCGGCGACCGCAGCGCCGGCACGCACACCAATCCCGCCAACTCAGGCGCCGACCGCAGCACCCACGCGCACCCCACTGCCGACGCCACGCAGCTCGGTGGTGCCCGGCCAGTAGCCAGCAGCGCCTTCGCGCTAGCTTGTGAGCGGCCTGAACGTCGCACTCGTCAGGTGATCACGCGTGACAGACGCCGCCCATGATCCGGCGTACAATACAGCGCGATCCTGGCCGGAGCCGCTGGAGCGATGGAAACCGTCTTCCTTGGTCTGTTCTTGTTCGGCACCCTGTTCACCGTCGTGTCGGTGGTGCTCGGATTCGCGGGCCTGGAATTGGGCCACTCCCAGGGCGGGGGGGCGCATGGGGCAGACGCTATTCATGCCGGCACGGCCCACCAGCACCCGCCGGTCATGCACCACCCGGGGCACGGCGCGGATGCTGCACAGCCCAGCGCACATCAGGCCGGCGACCACGGCGGGCCGCTGCCGCTGCTCAATGGCTCGACACTGCTGGCATTCGTCACGTGGTTTGGCGCGGCCGGATTCGTCGTGCTGCGCTTCACCGGGCTGCCGTTGCTCGCGGCGCTGGCCATCGCACTGCCGGCCGGTCTGGCCGGGGCCCTGCTCATCGCTCGATTTCTGAAGTTGGTGCTGGCGGGTGAAAAGGTGATGAATCCTGCCGAGTATCAACTAGAGGGCACCATTGCCCGAGTGTCGTCCGGGATCCCCGCCGGCGGCGCCGGTGAGATCGTATTCAGCATGGGTGGACGCCGGCGAAGCGAAGCGGCGCGGACCGTGAATGGCGCGCCGGCGCCGCGCAACACGGAGGTCGTGATCATCGAGTACCAGCACGGCACGGCGACGGTCCAGCCGTGGAGCGAGTTCGTGCGCCGGACGCCGCCGGCAGCGCCGAGCGCGGAGTAGAAAGGGCGAGCCGTGGACATCCTGATCATCGTGGTGGTGGCGGTTGGCGTCATCATCGCTCTGATGTGGCTGATCGGCATGCTGTTCCGTCGGGTGGGTCCCAATCAGGCCTTGATCGTGTATGGCTGGGGTGGCACACACATTGTTACCGGCGGCGGCAAGGTGGTGTGGCCGCTGTTCCAGAGCTTCCAGGAACTCAGCCTAGAACTGATGTCGTTTGACGTGGCCCCGGAGCAGGACCTGTACACGGCCCAGGGCGTGGCTGTGACCGTGGAGGCCGTGGCCCAGATCAAGGTCAAGAGTGATCCCGAGAGCATCCGCACCGCCGCTGAGCAATTCCTGACCAAGGAACAGACAGAGCGCGAACGGCTGATTCAGCTGGTGATGGAGGGCCATCTGCGCGGCATCGTCGGCCTGCTCACCGTCGAACAGATCGTCAAGGAGCCGGAGATGGTAGCGGGGCGTGTGCGCCAAACCGTCGCCGACGACCTGAGCAAGATGGGCCTCGAGGTGGTCTCGTTCACGATCAAGAAGGTAATTGACGACAAGGACTACATCAGCAATATGGGCCGGCCGGATGTGGCGCGCATCCGCCGCGAGGCCGACATCGCTCAGGCCGAAGCCGAGCGCGACACCGCCATCAAGCGGGCAATGGCCTCGCGCGAGTCGGCCATCGCCCAGGCCGCCGCAGACCAGGAACGGGTCATCGCGCAGACCGCGTCCGAGACCAAACAGGCAGAGGCGGTGCGCGATCTCGAGGTGAAGAGGGCCGAGTACGAGGCTGCCGTGCGCCAGCAGCGGGCGCTGGCGGAGAAGGCATATGACATCGCCGCAAACCAGGCGCAACAGAAAGTCATCGCCGAAGAGGTGCGCATCGAGCAGGTCAAGCGCCAGGAGCTGATCCGCGTCCAGGAGCTGGAAGTCTCCCGGCGCGAACGTGAGCTGGAGGCGACCGTCACCAAGCAGGCCGAGGCTGAGCAGCGCCGCATCGAGATCATGGCGGAGGCGCAGCGGCAAAAGCTGGCGCGGGAAGCGGCGGGCCAGGCCGAAGCCGTTCGCCAGCAAGGGACAGCCGAGGCCGAGGTCATTCGCATCCGTGGCCAGGCCGAGGCGGAAATCGTCCGTGCCAAGGGCCAGGCCGAAGCCGATGCTATGCACCTGCGCGCAGATGCCTTCCTGCAATACAACCAGGCGGCCGTGCTGGACAAGCTGCTATCTGGGATGCCCGATGTCGCCCGCGCCTTCGCGAGTTCGCTGGCAGGCGTGGACAAGATCACCATCGTGTCAACCGGCGACGGCCGCAGCAGCGGCGCCAGCGCTCTCACCGGGGAAGTAGCGAAGATGGTCGCCCAGGTGCCAGAGTTGTTTGAGACACTGACCGGCATGAAGGTCCGCGAGCTGATGGACCGCCTGCAAGGCATCCAGGCCGGCGCCATCCCGGTGAAATCATCCAGCAATGGCGCGGGCGCATCGGAGATCAAGGTTGAGAGCGCCTAGCGCTGCTCACGTCAGGTGATGAAGGGTCAGGAAGTTGGTGGAGCCCGGCGCCTCTGGCGGTAGGTGACCCAGTATCAACACCGTGTCACCCAACCCGGCGGCGCCGGTGGCAAGGCAGGCGCGCTGGGCCTCTGCCAGTAGCCCCGGCAGATCGAGCACCGGCGCCCCGATCACCGGCATCACCCCCCAAGAGAGAGCCAGCCGCCGGTAGACGGCTTCGTCATCGGTCAGTGCCACCACCGGCACCGCCGGACGGTCACGAGACACCAGCCGGGCGGTGCGGCCGTCGCGGGTGAACGCCACGACTGCCGCCTCGTCCGGCAGTGTGTCACCTGCCTCCCGCGCGGCGGCGGCCATAGCCCGAGCGATATCGCTGTCCTGGATGCGCGCCGGGATGTGTAGATAGGCGCGCTCCTGTTCGGCCGCGCGGGCGATGCGGTCCATCATCATCACCGCCTGCACGGGGAACTCCCCTGCCGCGGTCTCCGCGCTGAGCATGACCGCATCCGTCCCATCCCAGATCGCGTTGGCGACGTCGGTCACCTCGGCGCGGGTGGGGCGCGGGTTACGCACCATCGAGTCCAGCATCTGGGTGGCGGTGATCACCGGTTTACCCGCCGTGATCGCGGCAGCGATGATGCGCTTCTGCCACACCGGAACATCTTCGGCGGGAAGTTCAACACCCATGTCACCACGCGCCACCATCACCCCGTCGGCTGCGGCCAGGATGTCTGCCAGCCGGTCCAGTGCCTGCGGCTTCTCCAGCTTTGCGATGATGGGAATGCCGGCGCCGGCATCCTGCAGCCGTACCCGCGCCGCCTCAAGATCCTCCGGCCGCCGCACGAACGACACGGCGATGTAATCCACCCCCGCAGCGATGCCCCACGCCAGATCGGCGAAGTCCTTCTCGGTGAGCGATGGGGCGGAGACACCCGCGCCCGGCAGGTTGATGCCCTGACGCTCGAACAGCATGCCGCCGTTCACAACCACGCACTGCACAGCGTCTGCCGAGGTCGACAGGACACGCAGCTCGATCAGGCCATCAGACAGCAGCATCCGGTCTCCGGTGCGGACGTCCCCGGTCAGCCCGGCGTACGGTGTGGTCAGCAGCCGGGCCGTGCCCGCTCTCGCCCCAATCTGGATCGCGACGCGGTCGCCGGTAACCAGTTGTGCCGGGCCACCGCCTTCCAGTTCGCCGATGCGGATCTTAGGCCCCTGCAGGTCCATCAGCACGGCAACAGGCCGGTTGCGGGCCGCCGCCAGCCGCCGGATCCGGCCGAGCACGGCAGCGTGGCCAGCATGGTCGCCATGCGACATGTTCAGCCGCGCCACATCCATGCCGGCGCCGATGAGCCGGTCAATCGTAGCCTCGTCAGCGCTGGCAGGGCCGATGGTGCACACGATCTTGGTCTGGCGGGCGGCTCGCGTCATAGCGCTGCTCCATGGGGGGACTGGGCGATTGCCTCACGTAGCCACGTCACCCGTCCGCAGCGGCTGGTTACCGCCGTGGCCGGTCCGGTGTCAGCGCAGTCTGCGCCAGCATGGCAGCACCAAGGGCCCCAGCCCGATCGCCTAGCTGCGCCGGGACGACGCGCACGTGCTCCCGCGCGATGCGAAAAGCCCGCGTGTTCAGCTCGGCCAGTGCCGGCTCCAGCAGCATGGCGCCGATCTTGGCGGTGCCCCCGCCGATCACAATCACATCCGGATTGAAGATGTTCACAAATGCAACCAGTCCGGATCCCAGGTAGCGGCCTGCCCGATCGATGATCTCCCGGGCGTCCAGATCGCCCTGCTCGGCAGCCTGGTGCACCAGCTCTGCCGTGATCTCGCGATCACCCGCGGCAAGACGGGCGAGGACCGGCGCGCCGTTACGGCCCAGCATTTCCCGCGCCCGACGGGCGACCGCGGTGCCGGATGCAAGCTGCTCCAGGCATCCCCGCGCGCCGCACCCGCACAGCGGGCCATCCTCGACCAGGGGCAGATGTCCTAGCTCACCGGCCGCGCCGTTCGCGCCCCGATAGAGCTGCCCGCCCAGCACCAGTCCGCCGCCAATACCGGTGCTAACCGTCAGGTAGACGACGTGCCGGGCCCCCTGACCGGCGCCGAGGCGCCATTCGCCGAAAGCGGCGGCGTTGGCGTCGTTCTCCAGCACAACAGGACAACCCAGCATGTCGCTGAGGAGCCTGGCAACGGGGACATCGTGCCACCCCGGCAGGTTGGGGGCATCGGCCACGACTCCCCGCTCGAAGTCAATCGGACCGGGTACAGCGAGCCCGACTGCGGCAAGCGTTCGCCCAGGGCCGGCGTGCCGCACCGCTGCCAGGACAGATTCGGCGATGCGCTGGAGCACGGCCTGCGGCCCCTCGTGGGCCTCGGTGGGCCGGCGATCTGCACCAAGAACGTCACCATCCGCGGCAACAGCCAGCGACAGAATCTTGGTTCCGCCTAGATCCACCGCGCCAAACAGCGCTGCCTGTGGGGGAGTCATATATGCACCTTGCAGGACGGGGTTGGCCGCCGGTCAGGCCCGCCTGGCGGCGCGATCCTGCGCAGCGAGATAGAGATTGACATAATGTCCTGCGGTTTCAGTCCAGGAGAGGTCGGCCCGCATCCCGCGCTGCTGGATTGCCAGCCAGCGCTCCTTCTGCCGGTAAGCGGCGAGCGCCCGGCGTAACGCACCGGCGAGCGCCGTGCCTTCTGGGGCCTCGAAGCAGAATCCGCGGCCCTCAGAGGTTGCGTCGGCATCTGGCACCGTGTCGGACAGGCCACCCGTCCGCCGCACGACGGGAACGGCGCCGTAGCGCATGGCGATCATCTGACCAAGTCCGCAGGGCTCGTAGCGTGACGGCATGAGGAACAGGTCGCTGCCGCCGTAGATCACCTGGGCGAGATCGGGATCAAAGCGCAGGAAGAGGGCCACCCGCTGGGGATAGCGGTTCGCCAGCGATTCGAGTTGCTCGTGGTACGGTACATCGCCGGTGCCGAGCAGGATGAAGCGTAGATCTGCACCTTCGGCCAGCAACTCCTGCACGGCATCGACGGCGATGTCAGCCCCCTTCTGCCAGAACAGACGGTTGACGACCCCGAGGATCGGGGCCTCGGTCGGGTCCATCCCGGCCGAGGCCAGCAGCGCCGCGCGGACAGTCTTCCTGCCGGACAAGTCGCCGGCATGGAACGTCGCAGGTAGCCGGGTGTCGGTTGCGGGGTTGTACTCTTCGTAGTCGATACCGTTGAGGACGCCGTACAAATCGTGTTGCCGGCGCTGGAGCAGCGGCTCCAATCCGGCGCCGAATTCAGGTGTGAGGATCTCGCGCGCGTACGTCGGGCTGACAGTGTTGAGCACGTCACTGTGCAGGATGCCCAGCGCCATGCCGCTGCGTAGCAGCTCAGCGCTCACACCCGCGGCGGCGTGGTCGCCGGCCGGAAGATCGTTCACCACAGCGAATGGCTCATCGAACTCACCCTTCAGCGCGAGGTTGTGGATGGTGTAGACGACGGGTGTGCGGGCCAGTGGATGGCCGGCGTCGGTGTGTAGCCGAGCTGCCACGAACGCGGCGTGCCAGTCGTTGAGGTGCAGGATGTCTGGCTGCCAACCGAGGCGCGGCGCTGCGGCCAGTACGGCATCACAGAAGAACAACCAGCGTTGGTGATCGTCGGGCTCGCCGTACACCTGGGGACGCTCGAACATGTCCGACTGCTGGATCAGGTAGACAGGGATGCCACCAGGCTGACCTTCCCACACCGCTGCCTGCTCCGGCCCGCGCGGAGTGCCAACGGTGACCTCGGGCACGGTGGCGCGAAAGCCATACCGCGCCGTGTCGATGTCCTCATGCATCGGCATGATCACGCGTACATCATGTCCGAGGGCGATCAATGCTCGTGGCAGCGAGCCGGCTACGTCGGCTAGGCCGCCGACTTTGACCAGCGGGGCCATCTCGACGGTGACAAACAGTATCTTCACAGATTGCTCCCGGTGGAGGCGGTCAGGGCGCCTGCGGGATGATCAGCTCCTGACCAGTCACGATCGCGCCGCTGGCCGGCAAGGAGTTGACGCGAATCACGTCCTCGACCCGCGCGCCGAAGAATGCGGCCACCTCGGTCAGATTGTCACCGGCGCGTACACGGTAGCGTACCGGTGGGCGGGTGGCCACGGCGGCGGGCATGACGGCCGCAGGTGCCGGCGTGGTAATGGCCGCAGGTGTGGCGGTAACGTTCACTGGCGCGGTTGCCGCCTGGACGGGCTCGGGGGCGGAAGTCGCCACCGCCTCAACCTGCAGCCGCACCACTGCGGCAACCGCGCCCCCAACCAACGCCGAGGCGGCCACAATCGCCAGCGCTCGCAACGGCCACCGCCTCCGTGCATGCGGCACCGACGGCCGGGCTCCGGACCAGACAGGACACTGGTCATACCGGCTGGACAAGCACAGCGATACCTGCCGTTCCAGTGGCACCGTGCGCGGATGTTTGTCCCGGTAACAGCGGTGAGACTGGCTGGCAAAGACGCAGCGGGTGGCAGTATCCTCTCGCAGCCCCAGGTACGGGCAGGCGACGGAGGGCTGAGCTTCGGCCGCTGGTCGGTAGGCTTGCACGGGCATCGCGAGCGCGCGATAACTGCCGGTGGCTCCCGGCGCGGGCTCGCTTCACCTTAGCACGGGCCGGGAGCTACCGGCCAGCCGGTCAGCGCCCCTCCGCAACAGCCGTAGGCCGCAGCCGCAGCGCGGCATGCAACTTGAGCACCTGCTCTGGGGTCAGTCCGCGGTCCATTACGGCGTCGAACAGCCGGAGGGTGTCTTGGTCGAGCCGCAGCTTCCCCTGAGTGGCGGCCGTGCCCGCAATGCGCCCGTAGTAGGACTCGAGAATCTCGCTGCCGGTAGCGCCCGACTTGGGGATGTCGCCATAGAAGTCAGGTTTGAACAGCAGATCTCTGAAGCTGCGCGCCGTCTCATCGAGCGCGCCATGTACGGCATCGTCAACTCCGGGCCGGGGGAGAATACCCGCCGCGGGAAAGCCAAACCGGCCGGAGTTGCGCAGCGCCAGCACCAAAGCATTTGACTGGCGCGTGAAGGTGCTAGGTGTCAGTACAATCGCCGGATCAAACAGGATCAGCTCCTCGTAGACCCGGGTATTCACTGCCATGGCCAAGGTCTCTTCGGTCGCTGAGCCACTGCCCAGGCCACTGTGAAGCGCCTCGTGCGCCAGCACCACGGCAATGTTGTCCAGCGTCTCCGCCGCCATCTTGTCGTCGATCACCATTTGCAGCTTCCCGGTGAACGGCTGGTAGAATACCGCGGCAAAGGCGCCCTGACTGGAGAGATCCTTGACCTCAAGGGGCTGGAACGGCACGTTGCGCCGGTTGGTACTGGCCAGGATGAAGTCGATAGCCGGCTCGCCGCTCGTGCCGGTCAAGAGCAATAAACCGGCTCGGACGCGGTGCTCCGGCACCTTCAGCTTGACATCGCCGGCATCGTAGCGGGCCAGCACGGCGGTCACCGCGGCGTCGCTGCTGCCGGGCCGGATTCGCAGCCGGCCTTCGAGCTCGACGCGTACCTTCGCCTCATCACGCGACCCGCCCGGCTTGACGGTGCCCTCGAAGCGGAAGAGTGAGGTATCAGATGGGGTCCACATGACGCCGGCGAGCGACACAGCCAGCGGCGTGACCGGCGACTCAACCTTGACGGTGAAGCCGGGTTGCGGCTTACCAGACTCAGAGCGAATCACTGCCTCAGGCAGGTCGATCGCGGCACCCCCGGCTAGCATGCCGGCCAGGTCGATGTAGACCTGGCGGCGGTCCTGGGGATCAGCACGGAGCGCGCGCACCGGCACCAGCTTGAGCGCCGGCGCGCCGGTCTCGAGGTCAATCGCAGCGGTGACCGCCGCCAAGTTCGCCGGCTTGGGGCCGAGCGACGCCGGCGCGGTGAGCGTCAACAGCAACGATGAGCGGTCCAGCGGCGCACCGTCGCTGTCGATGCCGGGCAGGTAGCGAACGCAGGGCCTGCCGGCGCCATCGCAGCCGGTGGCGAGGCCGATCGGCGGTGCGGCCCGCCCGCACCCAGCCGCAAGCGCGACCACGATGACCACCAGCACGACGTTGACCGGGCGCACGGCTGCCCCCCACGTTGTCGTCGGAGAGATCATCGGCAGCCGCGGGCGGCGACATGAGGACGGCGGAGGAATCGACTAATCGCGCGGGCACAGGGCGGATCACGAGGCGTTGTCACGCTCCCACAGCGCGCGATAGCCCTCGCCGGTCAACGCGTCATGCAATGCCTGACGCTCAAGCAGCCGCAGCTCAGCGATAGCCTGATCGGCGCTGGCTGCGGAGCTCGGGAAACGGTCGTTCAGCACCAGCCGGCGGACCTGGGACCAGACACCGGTCTCTTCGAGATATCGGACGCTGTTCGGCCAGAAGAAAAAGGCGAATCGTTGCGGCGGGCGAAAGCGCGGGCGGTGCTGGCCCAACCAGTACATCCGCTCCTGCAGCGAGCCCAGAGGTTCGACGACACCGATGAACGGACCGTCCTGCTGATTCGTGCGCGGGTCGATGACCAGGCGCTCACTCAGTCCGCGGAAGCCGATGCCGAGCACGTCAGCCTGCTCGATAACCTTGCGTACCTCGTCGACGTCGGCGATCAGGCCGTTCTCGGTGTACATCGCAGGTTCTCTACCTCAGCAACAGGGAAGAGGGCCGGTGGCGAAACGGACCAGTGTGGTCACTTCCGCCCCGTGCCCCCTGCCGAGTTCGCGGATTGCAGCGGTGTTGCCCGGCGGCTGCCGGGCAGCACGCTAGTACATCGGCGCGCCGCCAGCGGCGCTTGCCTGCTTCTCCGGAATATCCGTCACCAGGCAGTTGGTGGTCAGCACCATGCTGGCGATGGAGACGGCGTTCTCCAGAGCAGAACGCGTCACCTTGGCCGGGTCGATGATGCCCTTGTCCACCATATTGCCGAACTCGCCGCGCAAGGCGTCGTAGCCGTTCATCGCGGGCAGGCCCTTGACTTCCTGGACGATCACGGAGCCGTCCTGGCCCGCGTTGACAGCGATGCGGCGCAGGGGCTCTTCCAGCGCGCGGCGCAGGATGCTCACACCGGTGGCCTCGTCGCCATCGAGCTTCACATCATCAAGCTTGGACAGGATGTTGATGAAAGCCACGCCGCCGCCGGCAACGATCCCTTCCTCTACCGCCGCACGGGTGGCAGACAGGGCGTCCTCAACGCGGTGCTTCTTTTCCTTTAGCTCCACCTCAGTCGCGGCGCCGACCTTGATCACGGCGACGGAACCGGCGAGCTTGCCAAGCCGCTCCTGAGCCTTCTCGCGGTCCCAGTCGCTCTTGGCTTCGTCCATGATCGCCTTGACCTGGTGAACCCGCGCCTCAATGGCAGCGGACTCGCCGTGGCCCTCGACGATCGTCGTCTCCTCCTTGGTGGAGATGACGCGGCGGGCGCGGCCGAGGTCCGTGATCTGGACGCTGTCCAGCTTGCGGCCCAGCTCGTCAGAGATCACTTCACCGCCCGTGAGAGTGGCGATGTCGCCGAGGTTGTCCTTGCGGCGGTCGCCGAAGCCGGGAGCCTTGACCGCCAGCACGTTGAGGGTGCCACGCAGCTTGTTCACTGCGAGCGTGGCCAGGGCCTCGCCGTCGACATCGTCGGCGATGATCACGAAGTTCTTGGTATGCTGCAGCACCCGCTCCAGCACCGGCAGGATGTCGTTGACCGCGGAGATCTTCTTGTCAGTGATCAGGATGAAGGGCTCATCCAGCACCGCCTCCATGCGCTCCGGGTTGGTAACGAAGTACGGCGAGATGTAGCCCCGGTCGAAGCTCATCCCCTCGACGAACTCCGTCTCGGTGTTGATCGACTTCGACTCCTCGACGGTGACGACGCCGTCCTTGCCGACTTTCTCCATCACCTCGCCAATGAGCTGGCCGATGGAGGGGTCCGCGGCGGAGATAGCGGCCACCTGGGCCATCTGCTCGCGGGTAGTCACCGGAATGGCCGTCTCTTTGATCGCGGAGGCGACTGCCTGCGTCGCGGACTCGAGGCCGCGCTTGATCGCCATCGGGTTGGCACCGGCGGCGACGTTCTTCAGCCCCTCGGTCACGATTGCCTGCGCGAGCACGGTGGCGGTGGTGGTACCGTCGCCCGCGATGTCGTTGGTCTTGGATGCGACTTCCTTGGCGAGCTGGGCGCCGATGTTCTCAAACGGGTCGTCGAGCTCGATGTCCTTGGCGATCGTCACGCCGTCGTTGGTGATGGTGGGTGCGCCGAACTTCTTGTCCAGCACAACATTGCGGCCCTTCGGCCCGAGCGTGATTTTGACGGCATCGGCAAGCGCGTCAATCCCGCGCTTGAGGGCGTGCCGCGCTTCCTCGTCAAAGAGGAGCTGCTTGGCCATGTCGCTGCGACCTCCCGTCTCAGTTAGCACTCGTGTGGTCTGAGTGCTAAGGTACCGGGCGGCGGCGCAGGTGTCAAGGGAGGAACCTTGCCACCCGGTTTCCACGGGCCCTGCCGCAGCCGGATACCGCCATCGAGCCGGAATCTGCGGGCCACGTGGCACGCGCTCCGGCGCCGGCGTCGCGGGGTCGCTCATTCCCCCATACCACATCGCGGGTATACGATGACCAGCACGACTGACTGTGCGGAGGAAGAACGTGGCAGAACTAAAGGCGAACGGCGCCGCGCAGGCGACCGCCACCACCGCCCGGCCGCAGACGGCCCCGGCCGGTGCATCGCCGCCTTACCTGTGGCTGACCGGCCAATTGACCCCCTGGGCCGAGGCCACGGTCCACATCACCATGGTCGGCTGGCCCGCTATCGGCGCGGTGTTCGAGGGCATCCGCGCCTACTGGAATGCCGAACAGGGCCAGTTGTACGTCTTCCGGCTGCCGGAGCATCTGAGCCGCTTCGCCCAGTCGATGAAGCTGATGCGCATGCTGCCCAGCCTGACGCCCGAGCAGATCAGCGCCGGGTTAGTGGAGCTGCTGCGCGCCAACGCCGTGCGTGAAGATGCCTACTTGCAGCCGCTGGCGTTCACCGGCGGACAGGTGTGGGGCTCGCGGGCCGCGGCTGATCAGGTGCCGGAAGTGCTGATCACCAGCCGTCCATCTCCCAGCGGGCTGCTGTCCGGCCGCACCAGCACCGCCGGCATTTCGAGCTGGACCCGCATCTCTGACAACGTCATGCCGCCGCGGATCAAGGCGCTGCCCAACTACGCTAACTCCCGCCTGGCGTCGCACGAAGCGCAGCGCAACGGCTACGACCAGCCGATCTTTCTCAACACTGCCGGCAAAGTGGCAGAGGGCCCGGGCTCCTGCCTGTTCATGATCCGTGACGGCATCGTGATCACCCCGCCCACCACCGCCAGTATCCTGGAGAGCATCACCCGCGCGTCGGTGATCCAGCTCTACCGCGACATGGGCGTCGAGGTGGTGGAGCGCGACATGGACCGCACCGAACTGTACGTCGCCGATGAGGTGTTCTTCTGTGGCACTGCTATGGAGGTACACGCGGTGACCAAGGTCGACGGCTACGACATCGGCGACGGCAAGACCTCCGGGCCGCTGCTGAACGCCCTCGAGCGCACCTTCAACGACGTCGTACGCGGCGCAGACTCCCGCTACCGCGGCTGGGTGACGGCGGTTCACTAGCATGGTGATGCGGCGGGGGCGTGTGGCAGGTCGTCGACGCCCCCGCTGTGCTGGTCACCATTCAGCGGGCAACCCCAGGCTGCGATAGACCGTGTCCGGCAGGTCAATCACACCGAACTCCGCCTCGTACCGCTTGACGTTCATCACGAACAGCCGCGCCAGCACTTTGGCGTGCTGCGGGCTCATGTGTGCCCTGGCGAACGGCTGGATGCCCGGCGCTCCGCCATCGGGGTTTGCCACCGATTTGCCCAGCGTCAGACTGAAGCCATAGGCGTTGATCTCGAACCCTGCGCTGTCGCAGTAGAAGTCCGGGGTCGCACCGATTTGCATGTTCACTTGCGGAGTCCTTCCTGTGACCGCCCGGCCGCCGGTGTTACCTCCAGGCAGGGTACGTCTGCGGTGAAAGTTCATCCGCGCCGCGGTGCGCCCAATCGAACTCTCCCATCCGTGGCCACATACGCTCACCGCCCGCCTGCAAGGCGCTGAAGATGGCGCTTTCGTCAGCGGCCAGCACCTTACCCCCTTCGACTACGACACGTCCATCGACGTAGACCCGGTCGACGTCTTCGGCGTTCGCGTTGTAGACGATGTTCTTCACCGGGTCTCGCATCGGTGTCATTCCCCATGAGCGTGTCTTCCATAGCACCAGGTCTGCCTTGGCGCCGGGGGCGATCCGGCCAAGGTCGTCGCGTCCCAACGCGCGCGCCCCGCCCAGTGTGGCGGCATTGAACGCATCTGCGGCGGTAGCGGTTTCCGTCTGCCGGTCGACCACTTTGGAGATTACCGCTGCCCAGCGCATCGCCTCTATTACGCTCTGAGGATTCGTGTCGGTACCCAGCGACATGTTGACGCCGTCGGCGAGATAGCGGGCGAACGACTCCATGGCGATGCCTCGGCGCGCGAATACCCAAACGGCATGCGCCACCGAGCAGCCACTGTCAGCCATCCGCTGGATATCGCCTGCCGGGTAATTCGTCCACGAGGACCCGCCAATGATGATGGCGTGACCGAGGATAGTATTCGGCGACAGGATGCCAAGCTCATCCATCCAGGCCACCGGCGTCTTGCCGTGGCGGCCTAGCATCTCGAAAAACTCGACGGTCGATTGCGATGTGTGCACTTGATACGGACACTTGAACTCGTCGGCGTAGCGCTTGGCGTCCTGCAGCAGATCGGCCGTACAGGTGTCGATTTGCATCGGGGTCATGAAACAGCGCACGAGGCCCCCATGGGCGCCGTCGTGCCGCTTGAAAAACTCCACCGCCCGCTGCAGCCCGGCGCGACCTTGCTCCTCGTTCCACTCCCACTGCACCCGCCGCCCGTCATACGTCACCCAGCGGCCCGAGCGAAAGCCAAGGCCCATATACGTGCGAATGCCGTAGTGTGCGGCGCGGTCGACGACGTACTCGCCCTGACCGCCGATCTCCATGACTGTGGTCACCCCACCGCGCAGCAACTCCGCCATCGAGAAGTCGACGCAGGCGCGGCCAGCTTCCTCATCCTGCGATGCTCCGCGCACCGGCAGCATCTCGAACAGGCCGGAGTACCAGAATTGCGGATTGCCTCGGTCCTCGATGAAGGAGCGGTCCAGCGGCGACCCAGCGATATGGGCATGCGTGGTGATCAGACCAGGCGTCACCACGCGATCGCGAGCATCCACGACCTCATCGACCCGGCCGTCAAATCGCGGACCAACGTGGAGAATGCTGTTTCCCTCAACCACCACTACGCCGTCGCGGAGCAGCCGGTGCCCGCGCCCGTCGTGGGCGATGATGTACCCGGCGTTGATAGCGGTGCGACGTGCGTTGGTCATGGCTGCGGCTCCTTTGGCTGACGTGCAGATCTCGGGGTATGCTACCCCAACGGAGGAAACGGTCAACGAGGAGGAGCGAACGAT
Organism: Chloroflexota bacterium; assembly: GCA_963170165.1. Lineage (GTDB taxonomy): Bacteria > Chloroflexota > Dehalococcoidia > CAUJGQ01 > CAUJGQ01 > CAUJGQ01. Next base: position 28,175 of record CAUJGQ010000094.1, read on the forward strand.
GCCGGCGGCTGATCTGGGTGATGTGCTGATCCACTATGAGGAGGCGGGCAGCGGACCGGCCTTCATTCACTGTCACGGCCTTGGCAGCAGCGGGGCGCCGTTCGCCGAATCGGACCTGCCGTATTACGGCCAATTCTTCCGAACCGTCACCTGGGACAACCGTGGTCTTGGGCAGTCATCGGCCGCATCCAAGTACAACGTGCCGCTGTACGCGGGCGACCTGGCGCGGCTGATGGACCAGCTGGGAATTGACCGGGCGCTGATCCACGGGGTGTCGTGGGGCGGCGTCTTGCTGCAGCAGTTCGTGCTCGACTATCCGGAGCGCTGTGCCGGTATCATCCTCGATTCCACCTCGAGCGAGGTCAACGTCGCATCATCCGAGGGCTGGTATGCGCGCGGTGAGTCGGCCAAACGTGGTGATGGCGCACGACCGGTGCCAGAGCAGCATCGCGAGTCGACCACCGCGCAGTCACGCGCCGTGGCCTCTCTGCGTGAGCACCCGTATACCCCACGGCTGGCGGCAGTCTCCGTGCCGGCGCTGGTGCTCGGCGGCGGCCAGGACGGCACGGCCGGCGCCGGTGGCTCCGTGATCCTGGCGCGGACGCTGCCAGATGCCCGGCTCCATATCTGGCAGGACGGCCAGCACGGGCTGTACCGGCACAAGCGCGACGAGTTTCGGAAGATGGTGCTGGGCTTCGCCCGCGAGATTGGGTGGCTGGCATGACGCCGGCGCCGGACGCGCGCGAACGGGTGTTGGATGCTGTCTACCGTGCTGCCCGCGAAGCTGCCGAAGCACCGCTGACGGCGGAAGAGGACGGCAGCCTCTACGTCGGCTTCGTCACCGCCACCGCGCTGGAGCTGTTAGCGCGGGAAGGCGTATTCCCAGCAGCTAGGGAGATCCACGCGCTAATCGCCGAGATCACCGGCTACGAGCCGCAGGCCCCGTCTGGAGGGGTGGCAGAACATGACCAGCGATAACCGGCTGTTCCCGGCGGATTGGCAGCAGGCACCGCGCTTCCAGGGGATGTTCTCGTTCATGCGCCTGCCCATCTCCCGGGATCTCAGCAAGGCAGACGTGGCCATCGTCGGCGCGCCGTTTGATCTGGGCGTCATGCACCGGCCAGGGGCGCGCTTTGGCCCCCGCCAGATCCGCATCGCCAGTGCCCAGATACGTCAGTATCCGGCAACGGCGGCCGATCTCTGGGGCCCGTTCCAAACGCTGCGTGTGCTGGACTACGGTGATGTCGACATCGTAGCGGCGTACATCGATGAGAACCTGGAGCGTATCCGCGCCCTGCTGGCGCCGGTCTATGCCGCGGGCGTCACCCCAATCGTGCTCGGCGGCGACCACACGATCACACTGCCCGCCCTGCGAGCGGCGGCTGCCACCCACGGCCCGCTGTCGCTGCTGCACTTCGACGCCCACCCTGACTACTGGCCGCCACCGTCGCCCGATCGTCCGTACCACCACGGCACGGTATACCGCGCGGCCGAACAGGAGGGTTTGATTGATCTCCAGCGCTCCGTCCAGGTTGGCATCCGTGGCACGATCTCGATGGCGATCGTCGAAGAGTGCCGCGCCGCCGGGTTCCATCTGATCACCGCCGACGAGTTCGCGGCGCAGGGAATCGCAGCGACGCTCGAGCAGATCCGCGGGCGGGTGCGTGGTCCCATCTATCTGTCGCTAGATATCGACAGCGCTGATCCGGCCTTTGCCCCCGGCACCGGCACACCAGAAGTCGCCGGACTCACCAGCCGCGAGCTGGTACACCTGGTGCGCGGGCTTCGGGGTTTGCCCATCGCCGGCTTCGACGTGGTGGAAGTCGCCCCGCCGTATGACCATGCGGAGATCACCGCACTGCTGGCAGCTAATCTCGTCTACGAGTTCCTGGAGATTTGCGCCGCGAGACCGGCATCGTGACCATGCCGGCAACTGGGGGAAACGTATGCAGCTCGGTGTGATGATAGAGGGGCAGGAAGGTCTCACCTGGGAGCGCTGGCGCGGCATTATGCGCAGGACGGAGGACCTCGGCTTTGACTCGCTGTGGCGCTCCGATCACTTCTTCTCGCTCATGGGACGGCCAGAACGTGACGCGCTGGAGACATTCACCTCGCTGACGCTCACGGCAGCGGAGACGAGCCGGCTGCGATTCGGACCGCTGGTGGCGCCGATGACGTTTCGCCATCCGTCGCTGCTGGCGCGGATGGCGGCGGCAATCGACCAGCTGTCCGGCGGTCGTTTCGTGTTGGGGGTTGGCGCCGGCTGGAACGTCCCGGAGCACCAGGCTTTTGGCCTGCCGTTTCCGCGGTTGCGGCAGCGTATGGACATGCTGGAGGAAGGCATCCGCCTCATTCGTGCCCTGGAGCAACCGGGAAAGTCCACCATCAGCGGCCGGTACTTCTCGCTGGATGCAGCTGAGATGCATCCCAAGCCGGTGCAGCAGCCATTGCCACTGCTGATCGGCGGCAGCGGTGAGCGGCGGACCCTGCGCCTGGTGGCGGAGCACGCCCAGGAGTGGAACATGCCACGGGCTAGCGCCGCGCTGCTAACGGAGAAATCCGCGGTGCTCGAGCAGCACTGCGAGCGAGCCGGCCGCGATCCTACCTCCATTCGCCGGTCGGTGATGGCGGCATTTGTCATTGGCGCCAGCGAACGTGAGCTGTCGGCGCGGCTGACACGGATACGGGCGGTGCTTCCCGCCTTGCCGGCCGAGGCGGACGGTACGCTCTTGGCCACGTTGCGCGAGCGCGGCTGGCTGGTAGGGCGGCCGGCAGAAGTCATCGACCAGTTGGGCGATCTGGCGCGGGCAGGCGCTGCTGGAGTCATGCTTCAGCATCACGACCAGACCGACCTGGAGGTGCTCGATCTGATCGCCCGCGAGGTTCTGCCAGCCGCCAGTTCGATGACATCCGGCTGACGGCCAGCCACGGTGCCGCGCCCAGGTTGACCGCAGCGGGTGACCGTCACAGCGCCATGGGGGCAAACGAGGCGTGATGCGCCGGCGGCACGGTGCTGGCTAGCGTCCACCGGGCGCCGCTGGCCGTCTCGACCAGCCCCTTGGCGCCGGCGCGCTCCAACGTGTCATGGCAGCGGGTGCACAGTGGCGCGTTCCGGCGCTGGGCAGGAGCCTTCTCGTGGCCGAAGACATCGGGCGAGCGGAGGATCTGGAAGCGCGCCGGCGCCATCCGATCGCACATCAGACAGGTTTCCATAATCAACGAGGGGCGAAGGCGTGACATCGTGCCGGACTCCGTTTGCCCCCCACCACCGCTACTACGAATACGGCGGCGCACGACGCCCGTCAATGATAACCGGTCGACCGTGCCGAAAATCGCTGCTGGCCCAGCACGCCGCATGTGCGACACTGGACAGGAGGCGGCAGGATAGCGGTCGCCAATACGACGGAGTGGGAGATGGCTACGTGCGGTGGATCCTGACGCTGCTCTGTGCCGCCATGCTGGTCCTTGGTGGGTGCGAGGACGGCGGCGATGCGGCACAGTCCGGCAGTAGTGCTGAGCCGGCAGCGACCGGCGCTAAGGGGGGCAGTGGCGTGCAGAACAATCCGGCACCGGTGACCACGGCGTCCGGTCTGAAATACGTTGATGAGCAGCTGGGGACCGGCGAGCCGATCAAGGCCGGCCAGACCGCCCGCGTGCACTACACGGGCTGGCTCGACGAGGGCGGCAAGCCTGGCAAGCAGTTCGATTCATCGCGCACGCAGAACCGGCCGTTCGAGTTCCGCCTCGGCGCGGGCCAGGTGATCGCCGGCTGGGATGAGGGCGTGGCCGGCATGCAGCCGGGAGGTAAGCGCCGGTTGTACATCCCGGCCAGTCTCGGCTACGGCGCTCGTGGCGCAGGCAATGTCATACCGCCCAACGCTGCGCTGATCTTCGATGTGGAGCTGCTGGAAGCACGGTAGTCCAGTCTAACCGGCGACCAGCGTGGTGCGGGTTGGGAGAGCCCGGCCCGCATCATGCTGCAGCTCATTCGCCGATCAGCTGCTCCAGGCGGCCCAGCAGCATTGACTTCGTGTACGCGCCGGTACGGATGCCATCGATAACGCCATCGGCCCGGATCAGGTACGTGGTGGGCATACCGCTGACACGATACCGGCGGCTGATGCGGCCGGTGCTGTCCAGCAATATCGGAAAAGTCAGCCCCAGCTTCTGCACAAACGGCGCAATGGTGCCGCGGTCTTCCTGGACGTTGACCGCCAGGATCACGAGCCCGTCACCGGCCAGCCGGCGCGACGCCTCCTCCATCGCCGGCATCTCCGCCTTGCAGGGGCCGCACCAAGTCGCCCAGAAGTTGATCATCACCGGCCTGCCACGCAGCTCACTCAGCCGGTACACGGTTCCATCCAGGGCGGTCAGCTCGAAGTCCGGCGCCACCTGACCGATCTCCGGGGCGGCGCCAGTGCTACTCTCCGCCTGGATCTGTGCACCGTCCAGCGGCACGACGTCTGCACCGGCGCCTCGATTCCGCAGCAGCACCACGGCGGTCCCGATTAGCAGGAGCGTCACCGCCGGCAGCCCCACCAGCCGAAACCAGCGCCAGACGGCCACCTGGCCTGGTGTAAGGACCTCGTCCGCGTTTGCCCTATCACTCATGGCATGCCCTAGCCGTGCTACTCCCACGCCGGATTGACGAGGAGCTGCTGAACCAACCAGAAGGACGTACTCCCTTGACGCAGGCGGGAGACATCCGGAGGGCCCAATTCAACCTCATCGACATCGTCTCCGGCCCGCAGGGTACCGCCGGTGGCACGGGCGTGGAAGGCGATCACGATCTGATCCGGCCGCTGCTCGTAGACGTGGGTACCCATGAACCGCACGATCTCCGCATCGAGGCCTGTCTCCTCCCGCACTTCCCGCAGCGCGGTGACCTCGGCAGGTTCACCGCGCGGGATGAATCCGGAGACAACCGACCAGCGCCCAGGCGCGAAGCTGTGCTTGCGGCAGTAGACCACCTGCCGTTCCGGTGTAGTGACCAGCACGAGCGTCACAGGTGTCGGCGGGTCATACCAGGTCCACTGGCAGGAAGGGCAGCGGCGGTGCGGGTGCCCGGTCGCGTCGGGCCGCTGCTCGAGTGCGGTGCCGCATTGTCCGCAAAACGTCATCGCCGGTCACCTCCCTGGGGATGATACGCGCATTACGCGGGGCAGGTGCGGCCCTTCTCGATGCATCACCTTGCTGTCATACTGAAGGCAAGAAGCATGATAATGCGGTAGCAGAGTGCGGCCGGAGGTTGATGCAATGGCGGCTGGTTCGGCGCATGTGCGCGATGTAGATGAGCGGACATTTGAGACCGAAGTGATCGCACGGTCGTTTGATACGCCCGTCGTGGTGGACTTCTGGGCGGCGTGGTGCGGGCCGTGCCGGATGCTCGGACCGGTGCTGGAGCGCCTGGCGTCTGAGTCTGGTGGGGCCTGGCAACTGGTCAAGGTTGATACGGACCGCAACCAGCAACTAGCGACACGCTACGGCATCCAGGGCATCCCCGCGGTCAAGGCTTTCCGAAACGGTCAGGTGGTGAACGAATTCACCGGCGCGTTGCCGGAACCGTCGGTACGCGCCTGGCTTACGAGCGTCATCCCCAGCCGGGCGGACCAGTTCGCCGATGAGGGCCGCAGGATGCTGGAGCGCGGCGACCAAGCTGCGGCCGAGCAGGCATTCCGCCAGGCATTGCGCGAGCAGCCCGGGCATGTGGCCGCCGCTATCGGGCTGGCAAGCACCATCGCTGCCCAGCATCCGGACGAGGCAGAGCAACTACTTCGGCCGCACGCCACCACACTAGAAGCGCAGGCAGTGCTGACTCTGCTCCGGCTCCGCGCTGCCGCCCGGGGCGCCGACCTGACTGCTCTACGCCGGCAAGTGGAGGTGGAGCCGCGCAGCGCCGAGGCGCATTTTCGCCTGGGGATGGCGTTCGCGGGCGATGAAGCGGTGACCGCCGGGCTTGACCACCTGCTGGAATCGGTGCGGCTGGACCGGCGCTGGAATGGAGACGCGGCGCGTAAGGCGATGCTTGACATCTTCGCGATGCTCGGCGATGACGACCCGCGCACCCGCGATTACCGTGGCCGCTTGTCAGCGATTCTGTTCTAAGCGGTGCGGGCAGGCAGGGCGCCCACCCAGAGAGAGCGCCCTGCCCGTTGCACTATTTGTTAATCCACATATCGACAAACGACTCGGCGCCGGCGCCGTAGCCGCGGCGGTGGTAGTAGTTGCGCACCCACGGCTGGAGATAGGTGTAGTCCGGGCCGATGAACATCGGCGCGTAGTACATCTTGTCCATCACCAGCTTCTGGATGTCCTTGACCAGCTTGATCCGCTCGTTCTGATCGACGGTTGCCTGCTCCTTGTCGATCAGCGCATCCAGCTGGGGGTCATTCGTGCCGGTGTGGTTGCGTGTGCTCTGCGAGTGCAGCGGGTTGAACAAGTAGTCGTGCGGATCGTTGAACCCAGACTGCAGGCCGAAGAACATCCCCTCGTAGGCGCCGAAGAAGACGCCGCCGGACTTGATGTACTCGCCCTGGTAGTCAACGGTTACGGTGGTGGGATTGAACCCCTTGACCTCCTTGAGCATCGCCACCACGGAGTCGGCCCACTGGTTGAACCGTTGTGTGTAGCCATTGGGCGTGTACAGGTACTTGAACGACAGTTTGTTGGACTCGTCGTACCCGGCCGCCTTCAGCAGCGCCGCCGCTTCCTTGAGGTCGTACTTGAAGTAGGCGCCGCCGGGGCCGGCCTCCGCGCTCTTGGGATCAACCGTCCACTTCTTGAAGTGGCGGGGGACCATGTTCTGCCAGACACCATCGCCGCCCCAGCCAAGCTTCAGCATCGCGTCACGGTCGACGGCCATCGACACCGCCCGCCGCACACGCTCATCCTTGAATGGGCTGGCGCCGCGCTGCTGTGGGGCGAGGAACGGTAGCGTCCCGGACAGGAACGTGAACGAGACCGCATCCGGGTTGGACTTCTTTACATCTGGGATCGACTCGAACGGAATGGCGGCCACATCCAGCCGCCGCGCCTGGAACTGCACGATCTCCTGCACCGAATCGACCATGACGATGTGGGTGAATTCATCGATGTACGGCCGCTCAGCGGTGAAGTACGTGGGATTCTTCTTGTACTTGATCTCCCGATCCGGCTGGAACGAGTCGAACATATACGGCCCGGTACCGATCTGATCCTTGGCCGGGTCGAAGCCACCCGCCGCAGCCTCCTTCGGCATGATCCACAGGTACTGAGCCGTCGCCATCAACTGCAAAAACGGCCCGAACGGCTTCGCCAGCTTGAACACAACGGTCTGCGCGTCTGGCGTCTCTACCTTGTCCAGAATGGGATTCTGGGCTGTGCCGAACGTGTTACGGTTCGTGTTCTTCGGATCGGTGCGGAACCGCTCGAGCGTCGCCTTGACATCCTCGCTGTCGACCTGGCGGCCATTGACCGGCGCCTTGCCGTGAAACTTGGCCGGGCGCAACTTGAACGTGTACGTGAGGCCGTCGGCCGAGGCCTCGTAGCCCGAGGCCAGGTCGGGCACGATCTCGAAATTGTCCGCCGTGTCCGCCGAGTTGTCAGTCTTGAACTTGATCAGGCGGCTGTAGGCGAAACTGGCGATCGTCTGCGCCGTATATGTGGTGTTGGCGATCGGGTCCAGCGGGGCGTTCGTGGCAACACGAATCGCCGTGCTACCGCCGGGCTTGGGCTTCTCACCGGCGGCGACCGTTGCCACCTGTGCGCTGCTGGGGGCGCTCGTTGCCACCGCGCCCGAGGCGCCTTCCTGCTTCGCACCACCACTATCCCCACCGCCGCAGGCCAGCGCGAACAAGCCTGCCGCGCCGGATGCGCCGTAGCCCAGCGCCCGCCTGCGGCTCACCCGCGATGCGGCACGCCGGCCCCAGTAGCTGTCCTTCTGCACACAATCCTCCTCAAAAGTCACGGCGTCCTCCCCCCGACGTCGCAAGCGAGTCTAGGCGCATTTGCCCCGGGATTGTCAACTCTCGGACATCCTGTGAATGCGTTCACAAGCGCAATGATCATCGGGATGCCGGAGAAGGCGCCGCCCTCACACGCAGCAGCCGGCGACCAGCGGCTTTCCATCCAGTGGACAGCCGCTGTCCATGTCCGGCCGGCTGCGCCCGCCGTAGTGTGCACACATCACACCGGCCGTCACCGCCGGTCGCCAGGAGAGTCACCATGAAGTACTACGTGCAGGTTGCCGCCGTCATCGTCTTGCGCATCGTCATCGCCCTGGTCGTGCTGGGCGTGGTGTTTCATCTGCGCTACGCGTAGACGACGTACTGCTTCAGAAAGCGTTCGACGCTGGTGTAGAACTTCTCCACCGTGTCGGTCCGCCGCCAGCCATGCCCCTCACCTTCGTAGATGTGGTACTCATGCGGGACGCCGCGCGCCCGCAGCGATGCGACGATCTCGTCTGACTGCGCCCGCGGGACAACCTTGTCGTCCGTCCCCTGGAAGACAGCCAGCGGGTCGCGGATGGCGGCGGCATGGAAGATCGGCGAACGCTCACGGTAGACTGCGGCGGCCTCAGGCAACGGGCCGAGCATCGAGTCAAGGTAGCGAGCCTCGAACTTGTGCGTATCCGATGCCAGCGTGAACTGGTTGGAGACGCCGAACAGGCTAACGCCGGCGGTGTAAAAGCCCGGATGCGCCACCAAAGATTGCAGCACGGTAAAACCGCCGGCGCTACCACCCATGATCACGCGCCGCCGTGGGTCCACCCAGCCTTGATCAGCCAGGTATTGGGCGCCGCTACGGCTGTCTTCAACGTCGTGAAGACCCCAATTGCCGCGCAGCTTGAGCATGTATGCCCGGCCGTAACCAGTACTACCACGGTAGTTGACTTGCAGGACGGCGAATCCGCGTGAGGTGAAGAACTGCGTCTGTGCCTGAAACCCCGCCGTGACCTGACTGGTAGGCCCGCCGTGGACCAGCACGATCAGCGGCGCCTTGCCCGCCGGCTCGAACCGCTCCGAGACGGGTGGGTAGAACAGCCCATGTGCCTCGTCCGCGTCACCCGTTCGCCAGGACACCGGCTGCGCGACACTGAACGCCGCCCGCGGCACCGTCTCCCCCAGCATCCGTGCCCGTACCCGCGCCCCGCCGGTGCCCGGCTCGACGATCAGCAGCCGCGCCGGCTGGTCGGATGCCGAGGCGACCACCGAGACTCCGGCTGGCCCAGCCGCCGGAGCGCTGAACTGGGTGTAGGCGGAAGTATCACCTCCTACGTCACGCGCTCCACCGCCATGCGCGTCGATGTACTGGAGGCGCTGGTAGCCGCCTTCGGAGCGAATCGCGACCAGCCCATGGCCGTCCGGTAATGGTGCGTAGCTGTGCTGGCCCTGTGACCAGGCCGGTTCGCCGTATTCGCCGGTACCGTCGGTGAGCCGCAGCCGCTCACCGGTGGCGATATCATGCCGGTATAGCTGGGTGTGGCCGCTCTCGTCGGAGACATACAGCAGCGCTCCGCCGCCCGCGGTGAACTCCGGCTGGAACACCGCCACTGCCGGACCGCCCGCCAGCATCCGTGCGCCGCTGAGACGGGGCATCCCGTTGCTCAGCTCGCACTCGGCGACCCACAGCTCCGTGCCGTCCCAGGGCATGTTCGGGTGGTCCCATGCCACCCAGGCGACGCGGCTGCCATCCGGCGACCAGCGCGGCTGCATATAGAAGTCGCGCCCGCTGCTGAGCTTCACAGGCCAGCAGGAACCATTGAGGTCGACGGCGCCGATGACATCCTGGTCTTCGTACGAGTGCACGAAGAGCACCCTCCGGCCATCGGGTGAGATCTGAGGCGAGGCGACGGCGCCAAACGCGGGCGTGATCGGCGACGCCTTGCCGCCGTTGAGCGGCTGACGCCACAGCCGCCCGCCGGAGGAGAACACCACGGTTCCGTGACCGGTCGTGAAATCGCCGCCACCATAGCCCACCAGCGCCCGCACAGACAGGTCACTGGTCAGGTCTCGAGGCGCCGGATCAGCGCCGGACGCCATCACCAGCACGCCGCGATCCGACCTGCCCTCCAGCCACACCAGCGCGTGGCCGTCCCCATCCCAGTAGCTATCACCTAGGCGCAACCCCTGCGCCAGCATGGCCGGGCTGATCGGGCTCTCCCACAGGCCACCAGCCCGCAGCTCGCGCCGGTTCTCCGTCAGCGTCATCGTGCCCCTCCGTCTCTACTGGTAACGAGCATATCGCACCGGGAGCCGCCGCTTGACGCGGCGCCTGTCTGCGGTCGATGATCCCAAGACGGCGGGAGGTTGGGGGATGAACGGCTCGCACGATGTGGGCGGGATGCATGGTTTTGGGCCGGTGACCATCGACCCGGACGAGCCACTGTTCCGGGAACCGTGGGAGCGCACCGTCTTCGGCATGATCCGGGCAACCCTGCCGCGCTTCTACAACATTGACGAGTTTCGCCACGCAATCGAGCGGATGGGCAACATTGACTATCTCGACTCGACCTACTACGAGCATTGGCTAGCATGCCTGGAGATCTTGCTGGTCGAAAAGGGAGTCGTGGCGGCTGGGGAGCTCGACCGGCGTGCGCGCCTCAGCGCCGCCGGCGTCTTGACGGTTACGGCGCTGGCAGCGCAGGCCGCGGTCACGGTCAGCCATCCCGGCGGTATCTCGTACTGGCGTGAGGGGACGGAGCCCCGTTTTGCCGTCGGTGACGCCGTGCGAGCGCGCAACCTGCATCCGCCCGGCCACACCCGTCTGCCCAGGTACGCCCGCGGCAAGCGTGGCACCATCGCCGCCGTACATGGTGTCATGGTCTTCCCAGACAGCAATGCCCACGGCCAGGGCGAGCAGTCACAGGCCGTCTACAGCGTGCGCTTCGAGTCCGCGGAGCTGTGGGGTGAGTCTGCTGATGGACGCGGCGCCGTGTACCTCGATGTGTGGGACAGCTATCTGAACCCGGCCGGGGAGCAACCGTGATGGGCAAGAATCACCCCAACGTTGACCCATATGTCGTCTCCCGCGTACGCGCGCTCGAGTCGCTGCTATTGGAGCAGGGCATCCTCGCGCCGGACACCGTCGACCGCGTGGTTGCCCGCTATGAGGCAGACACTGGACCGCTGGCGGGAGCACGCGCGGTAGCCAGGGCTTGGCTCAACCCGGACTATAAAGCGCTGCTGCTATCGGACTCTCATCAAGCACTCAAGGCGGTGGGAGTCGAAAGCTATGACGTGCTGCGCGTCAAGGAGAACACCCCGACGGTGCACAACCTGGTGGTGTGCACGCTGTGCTCCTGCTACCCGTGGCCGGTGCTGGGCCTGCCACCTACCTGGTACAAGATGCCCGCCTATCGCTCTCGGGCCGTGATCGAGCCACGGGCGGTGCTCGCGGAATTTGGTCTCGAGATCGGGCCGGAGCGCGAGGTGCGCGTGTGGGATAGTTCGGCAGAGCTGCGCTACATGGTGATGCCACAGCAGCCGGCCGGGACCGAGGGGATGACCGAAGAGCAGTTGACGGCGCTGATTCCGCGGGACGCACTGATCGGCGTGGCCGAGGTTCGTGCGCCGGCGCTGGTCTAGCGAACCGCGATGAACGAGCGCCGCCGCAACATCGTCGTTCGGCCCGATGGCCGCCTCGTCAACGTCGCGCGGTTTCGCGGCCAGTTATTTGTCTGCGCCGACGGTTGCTGCTGTGGCCGCACTGAAGACGGCTTCCCGCCGGTGCCGCGCGACCTCTTCCATAGCGAGTGGGAGCGGCGACGGCTGCGCAACCAGGTGCACCTGACCATTGGTGGCTGCCTCGGTCCGTGCGCCCTCGCCAATGTTGTGCTGCTGCTGCTCGATGGCCGGTCGCTATGGTTCCACACCATGCACGCACCCGAACGCATCACCGCGCTGTATGACTTCATCGAGGCGTCGCTGGACGTTGCTGAGCCGCTGGCTCTTCCTCGGTCCCTCGAGCCGTTCCTGTTCACCGCTGCACGCTGGCAGCCGCGGCCGGACGGCCAGCAGGTTGACGACCATCGTCCTCGCCAGCGGCACGGACAGCAATCGCAGCCTGAGGACGATCAGCCGCACACCTGCGATCCGACGGATGACCGCGGCGCCGTCGATGCGGCCGTCTCCATGATGACTGGCGCAGTGGCCATGCCCCGGCGCAATGGTGAACTGGTGTTTGCAGCGCCCTGGCAGGGCCGCGCCTTTGGTATGGCAGTCGCCCTGCATGAGCAGGGGCTGTACGAGTGGGAGACGTTCCGCGATGCGCTGATCCGCCGCATTGCCCAGGCGGAGCAGTTGCCAGCGATGTTCGACTATTACGACTGCTGGGTCGCGGCATTTGAGGATGTGTTGGCCGTAGCCGGCCTGCTCAGCACCGCCGCCATCGAAGAACGCGCGTTCGAATTCGAGTTCGGCGAGCGGGAAGACATCTTCTAAGCGGTAACGGTCAGGCGTGTTGCTCAGCCTCACGCTGTTGCTCGCCAGGCGCACGCAGGGCCAGCCGGCCGGTCCATGCGATCAACCCGGCAGCGAGCGTCGCGCTTCCGGCCCCAACGCTCCAGCCCAGGAACGGCGCCGACGGTGCGATCTCCGGTGCAAACAGGATGGAAGGCTCGGTGAGCTTGACCAGGGGGAACACGCCGACGTTCAACAGCAGCTGCACGACGATCGCTGAGATGCTGATGGCAGGCAGCTCGCGCGCCGGATGGCCGTGGCGGCGAATCACTACCTCAAAGACGTCGCGGTCAGGATGGGCAACGCCGGCGCGCGCCGCCAGCAGCGACAGCCCCACCACCAGAGCGAGCATGCCGAACGCCACCAGCAACACCCCTCCGCTGGCCGGTCCGACCCCCACGCGTGCAGCCGCTGCCACCAGCAGCACACCCCCCATCAGCGCCTTGGCGCCCGCGGCCCAGTGCGGGATGAGCAACGTTGAGGCTGCCAGCCGGACCGGAACGCGCGAACGGGCCTGTGCGACCGGCAGCCGCCAGATATTCGGCCCGATGATGAAGCCGGTTCCGGTTGCCAGCTCGGCCAGCGCAAACACACCCACGAACTGCCAGCCCGCCCAGTTGCCCAACCCACCCAGCGCCATCAGCGTGACGAACGCCCCGGCCAGGTTGAGCAGCGACAGCAGCCCGCCGAGCAGCAGCCCGCTCAGTGGTCGTGGGGTGGCGTTCTTGTGGATGCGCATAACCCGGCAGCCTGGGCCGGACCTCCATTGCGATCGCGGCTCTGCCCTCGAGTGCGGCGCGCCGCTCGTCCCATCAATCGTGCCGGATCAGGGTGCGGATCTGGCACCGCTGCAGGGTGTATTCCGGTGAACCTCGCGGGGCATCGCGTCTTGCAGCGGCGGCAGGCGACGCTACAGGCCGGCGACCGGGGGAAGGGGATACATGCAGTCGAAGGGCATGGATCGGACGGCAGAATCATTGAGGACGATCGGGCGGGCGCGGGCGAGCAGGTGCTTCCTGCAAGGGGGCGGCCCGCTCGGCGGTGTCGATGGGATTTCCGCGCCAGCGCTTTGCTGAGCGAATTCAATGCCCGGTCTGCCTCCGAGCGGGCCTGAAGCCGGGGCCGGCACTGGCACGCGGGGGCAGACACCGGCAACTCTGCCCCCACCGTCACTCAGGCACCGGGCTACGGCGTGGCGGCGGCCGGCTGGGCCGCGCTGAACGCCAGCGCGTCGCCCTGGACGTCGATAGCGATGTGATCACCGTCCTTGAAGCGGCCCTCCAGCAGCGCCAGCGCCAGCGGATCCAGCACCCGTCGCTGAATCGTCCGCCGCAACGGCCGGGCGCCATACACCGGGTCGAATCCCTCCTCAATCAGCAGATCGCGCGCGGCATCCGTGAACGACACTGTGATCTTGCGATCGCTCAGACGCTTGCCCAGGGTCTGTAGCTGTATCTCAATCACTTCGCGCAACTGCTCCTTGGTCAGGGCGTGAAAGACGATGATCTCGTCGACGCGATTGATGAACTCGGGCGGGAAGTGCTGTCGCAGTGCACCGAGCGCCATCTCACGCGTCGCAGCGTCATCACCCGGACCTTGCTGCTGGAGGTACTGGCCGCCGATATTGGACGTCATGATCACGACGGTGTTCTTGAAGTCCACCCGCCGTCCCTGGGCGTCGGTCAGCCGGCCGTCATCGAGCACCTGGAGCAGCGTCTTGAAGACGTCCGGGTGCGCCTTCTCGATTTCATCGAACAGCACCACCGAGTACGGCCGCCGGCGCACGGCCTCGGTCAGCTGACCGCCCTCGTCGTAGCCGATGTAGCCGGGAGGGGCGCCCACCAGCCGCGAAACGGTGTGCCGCTCTTGGTACTCGCTCATGTCGAGCCTGACGATGGCCTGCTCGTCGTCAAACAGGAACTCGGCCAGCGCCTTCGCCAGCTCGGTCTTGCCCACGCCGGTGGGCCCCAGAAAGATGAAGCTGCCTAAGGGCCGGTTCGGGTCCTGCAGGCCGGCGCGGGCGCGGCGAATGGCATTCGCGACCGCGGCGATCGCCTCGTTCTGGCCGATGACGCGCGCATGGAGCCGATCCTCCATCCGCACCAGCTTCTGAATCTCGCCCTCCATCAGTCGCGACACCGGCACACCGGTCCAACGGCTGACAACTTCGGCGATGTCCTCCTCGTCCACCTCCTCCTTGACAAGCTGCCGGTCTTTGCCTTCATTGAGCGTGGCTTCCGCTTGGAGCTGCTGTCCTTCGAGATCCCGCAGCGTGCCATAGCGTAGCCGGGCGGCGCGCTCCCAATCGGCGGCCCGCTCTGCCTGTTCGATGGCCAGCCGCACCTGCTCTTCCTGCGCCTTTAGATCGCGCACCTGCTGGATCGAACCCTTCTCACGCTCCCACTGCGCTTTGAGCGCCGCGGACTGCTCCTTGAGATCCGCTAGTTCTCTTTCCAGCCCCTCCAGCCGCGCCCGCGAGCCAGGATCGGTCTCGCGCTTGAGCGCCTCCCGCTCAATCTCCAGTTGCATGACGCGTCGCTCGACCTCGTCCAGCTCGGCCGGCATCGAGTCAATTTCCATTCGCAGCCGTGCCGCGGCCTCATCGACCAGGTCGATGGCCTTGTCGGGCAGGAATCGATCCGCGATGTAGCGGTGAGATAGCACCGCGGCGGCGACAATCGCCGAGTCCTTGATGCGGACTCCGTGATGCACTTCGTACCGCTCGCGCAGCCCGCGCAAGATGCTGATCGTGTCCTCTACCGCCGGTTCATTGACAAGTACCGGCTGGAATCGGCGCTCCAGGGCCGGGTCCTTCTCGATGTGCTTGCGATACTCATCCAGCGTCGTGGCGCCAATGGCGTGCAGTTCTCCGCGCGCCAGCATCGGCTTGAGCATGTTGGCGGCATCCATCGACCCCTCCGCCGCACCGGCGCCGACGACCGTGTGCAGCTCATCGATGAACAGGATGATGCGGCCCTCGGCTTCGGTCACCTCTTTGAGCACGGCCTTCAGCCGCTCCTCAAACTCGCCGCGGAACTTGGCGCCGGCCACCAATGCACCCATGTCCAGCGCGAAAATGCGCTTGTCTTTCAGACCCTCGGGCACATCGCGCCGGATGATGCGACCGGCCAGCCCCTCCACTATCGCCGTCTTGCCTACACCTGGCTCACCGATTAGGACCGGGTTGTTCTTTGTCCGGCGGGAGAGCACCTGGATCACGCGCCGGATCTCCTCGTCACGGCCGATGACGGGGTCCAGTTTGCCGGCGCGGGCAGCATCGGTGAGGTCCCGCCCGTACTTCTCCAGCGCCTGGTACTTCCCTTCCGGGTTCTGGTCGGTCACGCGCTGGGCGCCGCGCACCTGGGCCAGGGCGCCGAGCACGCGCTCACGGCTCAGCCCGGCTTGGCCGGCGACACGGGCAACGCCGCCATCTTTCACCGCGCATAGCGCCAGCAGCAGATGCTCGGTGGAGATGTACTCGTCCTGCATAGCGCGCGCCTCGGCGTCCGCTCCGCGCACTACCTCGGACAGCCGCGGCGAGACATATGCCTGGGCCGCGCTCTGGAGGCGGGGCAATGCTGCCACCGCTGCACGCGCCTCGTGAGCCAGTCTCTCCGGGCTGCCGCCCAGCCGGCGAAGCACCTCCGGCACAATACCGCCGGCCTGCTCGACCAGCGCCACCAGCAGGTGCTCTGGTTCGACCTGACTCTGCTGCGCTGACTCAGCAAGCTCCTGCGCGGTAACGACAGCTTCTCTTGCCTTCTCCGTCAACCGGTTTGCGTTCATGCGCCAGCACTCCTCTGGGCTTCGGTACGGGGAATTGCGGCACATCGGCCATCAATATCTCTTAGTATCGTATACGCAGACTCAAGGCTTGACAATGGGATTGTGTGGGTATCGAGCGATAACTCTGATGGCGCGACAGCGGCTGCAGGCAGGGGTGACCTGCGCGCAGTGACCGGCTCGGCTACACTGGGCCGGTAGCGCCGCCACGTACGGCGGGGACAGGACGTGGCGAACGTCTCGGCGCTCAGGGGAGAGGTACAGGAAAGGTTCAGGCTGTGACCCGATTTGCTCGCTTTGCCGGATGCACCGTCCTCTTCAATCTGCTCGTCATCGTGTGGGGGGCATATGTCCGCGCCAGCCGGGCGGGCGATGGCTGTGGCGACCATTGGCCGCTGTGCGAAGGGCAGGTCATCCCCGGCGGCGCCGTAAAGACGCTGATCGAGTTTGCGCACCGGCTCACGAGTGGAATGGCCTTGATCCTGGTCGTAGTGCTGGTGGTATGGGCGTTTCGGGCCTATCCACGCGGGCACCTGGTGCGGACGGCGGCAAGCCTTGCCGGAATCTTCATCGTGATTGAAGCGCTGGTTGGCGCCGGTCTGGTACTGCTCAAGATGGTGGCTGATAACGGCTCGGTGGCGCGCGCCTGGTGGATGGCGGCACACCTGGCCAACACCTTCATGCTGCTGGCGGTGTTGACGCTCACCTGGTGGTTCGCCACAGGCACCGGCGGCCGGGCGGTGCGCTTCCGAGAAGGGCGGCTAGGTTGGTGGATGCTGGGAACCGCGGTCCTGCTCACGGCGCTGGGCGCCACCGGCGCGATCACCGCCCTGGTAGACACGCTGTACCAGCACACGCCAAACGGGGCCGCGCGAGTGGCAGCGCCGCTCAAGACTCTGCGCAGCCTGCACCCTTGGTTTGCGGTGGGAACCGGCGTGTACATTGGCGCGCTGGCGCTGATGTTACCCAGGCTGCGCCCTGCCGCCACCACCCGGTTGTGGGCACAGGTCCTCGGCCTGCTGTTCCTGCTGCAGGTAGGCATCGGCGTCATCAACATCGGATTGGGCGTGCCGATTCCGGTGCAGCTGGTACACCTGGTGGTTGCAGACACGCTCTGGCTGGCATTCGTGTTGCTGGCGGTGTCGGCGCTGCAAACAGATGCGGCCGGGAGTGCAGCCGTCGCCCAGTCACGCGCCGCCGCACGGGCCGCGCAGTAGATCCGTCGAGAGCAGGCTACAGCAAAGGGCCACGACGGTGCCCTGATGGGCACGCAGTCGTGGCGCGTTTGGTGCCCCCAAGGGGATTCGAACCCCTGTACCGGCCTTGAAAGGGCCGTGTCCTGGGCCTCTAGACGATGGGGGCAGCATTGGAAGTATAGCGCATGCCTGCGCTAGACGTTCATGAATGACTTGAGCTCCT
Organism: Chloroflexota bacterium; assembly: GCA_963170165.1. Taxonomy (GTDB): domain Bacteria; phylum Chloroflexota; class Dehalococcoidia; order CAUJGQ01; family CAUJGQ01; genus CAUJGQ01. The sequence continues at coordinate 45,814 of CAUJGQ010000094.1, forward strand.
CAACCATCAGCTTTGGCGCGAACGGCATTCGCACCAACTCCACGGCCGGCGTCCACTCCCAGCCGACATGGGGCAGCTTGACCCGCGGTGACCCGTTGATCACCCGTGCCAGCAAGATCCGGCTACCCTCGGGCGCCAGATCCGCCCCGGGTGGCGCCGTCAGGTAGCCCGAGGGTTCGACCTCAATCCCCGTCGCCTCACGGACATGGGCCACAAGCGCATCGCTGTCGTCGAGATCGCCCGGCGCCACGGCCAGGCGCGGGAACTCCACCACGCCTGGCTCGGTTTCGAGCAGGAAGACTACGGTCGATCCGCCAAGCACGTGCGTGAGGAACAGGTGCAACACCAGCGCATCTGTATCCATGCTTCACTCCCCTCGCCGCCATACCGCCTGGTTCTTACTGTATCGCGCACCGCGGTTTACGATCCCCTAACATCTGACAGCCTGCCCGCGCGCAGGATGGGAGCGCATACTACTTGGGCAGGTGATTCGATGCCTATTGCTGCTGCGCTCTCCTGGTCGCGCCACACCGATGAAGAACTGGCGGCGGCGTTCTGCCACGGGCAGAGGCCCTGCTTTGATGAGATCGTGCGCCGCTATCATTCACCCGTCTATGCGTTTTGCCGGCGGATGGTGAGCCGCGCCGAGGATGCCGAGGACCTGACCCAGGAGGTATTTGTGCAGCTGCTGCGGTCGCTACCCGGCGCCCGCACAGACTTGCCGTTGCGCCCGTGGATCTTCGTCATCGCCCGCAACAAGTGCCTAGACCACCTCAAGCGCCGCCGCGCCCTCAGCTTTGCCGACGTGGCGGCGGAAGACAGCGAGGTGCCCGTACTGGACACCGCGCCGCTCCCGGACGAACTCGCTGAGCGCGCAGACTTGCAGGAGCTGCTGCTCGGTGCCATTGGGGCACTGCCGGAGCGGTACCGTGCCGTGGTGGCGCTGCGATACTCTACCGATTTGACGTTCGCGGAGATTGGCGGCGTGCTTGGGCTGCCGGAGAACACCACGAAGACGCACTTCCAGCGGGCTAAGGCGCTGCTTCGCCGCCAGCTCCACGGCAGGCTGTAGGCAAGCTCGCTGTCCCCCGCGGCCCACCGGCGTGAAACCAAACGTCACGTGTGCGCGTGTGTTCCTTACACGAGGCGCACGCGCAATGACCGGCCCGCCAGACGATGATCTCGACCGCTTGTTTGCGGCGCTGCCGGCGGAGGGGCCATCCGGTAGCGATCTGCGGCTACGCCGGCGGCTGCACGTCGAGCGCCGGCGATGGTGGTTGGCTTTGGCAGCGGCCGGCCACATCACCACATTGACGCTCGCCGTCCTGCTCTCGGCACAGGTCTTTGCCGCTCTGACGGCGAATGGCACCCTGGACATTCTCGCTCTGGCCATCGCTGAGCCGGATCTTGCCCGAGGCAACCTGCGGAGCTTTTCGACCGCGGTAGGTGCGGGCATGCCATACCGATACAGTGCACTACTCGCCGCCGACCTCGCTGTACTCATCCTAACGGCCCGCATGCTGCTGCACGCGACGGTGCTACCGGCGCCGCAGAACGGCGAGGGGAGCGGATGAGCGACCGTGCCTTTCGGCTGTTCGAGTTCATCGGCCGGCGGCGGGCGGCGACGAGCTGGCTGCTCGGCGTGGCAGCGATTGTAGCCATCGCCGGCGGAGCATGGTTCGGCACCGCATCCAGCAACCCCGCCGAAGCGCGGACAGCGCAGGGCGATGACAGCACGCGGCAGCTGCCCGCCACCGTGGCCGCCGGTCGCCGCTCGCTTCAGGGGGTGATCGTTCAGGTCCGCCCACGGGTGATCTTGGTGAGGGCCGAAGATGGCAGTGTCATGCGGGTGGCCGTCGATGAGCGCACCACCATTCGCCGCTCCGGTGTCACCGTCCCGCGTGACAGCCTGGCCGGAGGTATGCGCGTGCTGGTGCTTGGCCGCACGCGTGACGATGGCAGCATGCGCGCTGCGGTGGTTGCCGTTCGAGGGAGCAGCCCGGCGACGGCGCCGGCAGCTAACCGGCCGCCATAGCACGCGAGTGCCTGCAACGGGCGGTGCCGGTACGATGCACACATGGAACCAGGTGCCCCGCGCCTCTATGGCGGGCTCCTCCTCGGGGTGGTGGCCGTCTCGTGGGCGGCGATCTTCATCCGGCTCGCTGAGGCGCCAGCCCTCTCACAGTCCGCCTACCGGCTCCTGTTTGGTGCGGCCCCGGTGGCCGTCTTTGCGCTGGCGCGACGTCGCCGAGAGATCGCCGGCCTGAATCGGCGGGAGTGGCTGCTGCTGCTAGTTGCCGGTGGCGCGCTCGCACTGCACTTTGCTACCTGGATTGCCTCACTCAGCCGCACGACCGTCGCCAGTTCGGTCGCCCTGGTCACCACGCAGCCGGTCTGGGTGGCGCTGATGGCCGCGGGAGTGCTCCGTGAGCCGCTCGGCCGTCGCGGCTGGCTGGCCATGTCCGTCGCCATGGCCGGGGGAGTAACGATCGCCGGCGCCGATGTGCAGCTGGACCGCAGCGCGCTGGTTGGGGATGGCCTGGCGCTAGTGGGCGCGGTGTGCGCGGCTGTCTACTTCGTCGCCGGCCGCAGCGTACGGCCAACGATGACGCTGGCCACGTACATAGCAGTGGTATACAGCGTCGCAGCCGTGCTGCTGCTGCCGCTCGCGCTCATTGCGGGACAGCCCCTCACCGGATTCTCGCGCCAGACCTGGGTCATGCTGCTGTTGATGGCCCTGATCCCGCAACTGCTGGGGCACTCGGCGCTCAACTGGGCGTTGCGCTATCTATCCGCACCGTTCGTGTCGATCAGCATCCTGGGCGAGCCGGTGATTTCCACGCTGCTGGCCATCCCAATCCTGAGCGAGACGCCGGGCCCGGTTCGGGCGGCCGGCGGTGCCCTGACGCTGGCCGGCGTGTACCTCGCGGTGCGTGAGGAGGCAGCACAGACCCGGCAACGGGCCGGCCGCGACAGCACAGCCCTGGTCTGACGTCGCGACGCTTAGGCAAGCGCGGCGCGCACGCGTTCAACGACCTTTGGCAGCAGCTCGCCGGACGGGCCGTGCAACACCGCCGCAGCGTACGGCGTAAACGGTGTCTCCTCGACATTGACTTCGATCAGGGCGCCACCTGCGCGGAGCACCTGCAGCGGATAGCCCGCGGCGGGATATACGGTGCCCGAGGTTCCCACCACAATCATCACGTCGCACCACTGCGCCTGCTGCTCGCAGGTCCGCAATGCCTGGACGGGGATCGGCTCGCCAAACATAACGGTGTCGCTCTTGACGATGTCGCCGCACACGGCGCACAGCGGCGGGACTTCCTCCTCGGTCAGCTCACGGGCCGGCTCGCGGCGGCCGCAGCCGATGCAGCGCAGCAGAGTACGGTTGCCGTGGATTTCGGTCACGGCCACGCTGCCCGCCTGTTGATGCAGGTTGTCAACGTTCTGGGTGATGATGTGCTTCAGCACCCCGAGTTGCTCCAGGGCGGCAAGCGCGAGGTGACCGGGATTTGGCCGTGCGGCGGAGATAGCCTCCGTAAACTCAGACGGGCGCGCGCGCTCCTGGAGGCGCTGGAGCCACCAGCCGCGCGGATCAGCGGAGAAGCGTTCGTATTGGTTCATCGGTGGCTCACCGAACCGCGTCCACAGACCGCCCTCGCCGCGAAAGGTTGGGATACCGCTCTCGCGGGACAGCCCCGCGCCGGCCAACGCGAGAGCATGGCGGGCGCCGGCCAGCAGCTCGGCCGCGCGCAAAACCTCGGCTTCAACCGATCTGGCCGTCATTGGCTAGCCCCCTGGGGCGTAGTATGCACAAGCAAACCGCAGCCAAGCCGCGTACTCCTGATCGGACAGCGTTGGGCCGGACAGCCGTAATGCAGCAAAGGCATCCACGGCGCCAGCCAGCCGCTCGCGCGTGTGCGGGTCGAGCCCGCTTTTGCTGGCGCCGATCTTGTTCAGCTCATGCTCGACATGCTCGTACCACTCTGGCGCCATGCCGCGAAAGAGGTCGAGCCATTCCTGCTCCCGGCGCGGAAACTGCTGCGCGCAGATACCGCAGTACAGCTCGCGGTCGAACGGGTACTCGCGATCATCTGATCCGTAGTGAAAGCAATGAGGGCACAACATCGCGAGCCATTACCAAGCGGGGCACGGGACCCCGCCTGCAGCACTCTCTAGCGGGCCTTCTCGAGCGCCCGTGCCAGCCGGCGAATCGCCTCGGCCTGCACATTCTCGGATAGGTAGCTGAAGCACAGGCGCAGGCTATGCTGTCCGCCCCCCTTGGCGAAGAACGAGGCACCCGGAATGAACTGCACACCCTCGTCGCTAGCCGCCGCCGCCAGCGCTTTGGGATCGGTAGAGGCTGGGTAGCTCAGCCAGATGAAGAAGCCGCCCTCGGGATGGGTCCAGGTGGCCAGCCCGCTGCAGCTCTCCTCCAGCGCGCTCAGCATGCCATCGCACTTCGCCTTGTAGATCGCGCGCATCTTGGCAAGGTGCGGTTGGTGATTGCCAGCCTCCAGGTATGCCGCGATGATGCGCGAGGTGAAGGGACTGGTGCCGTTGTCGAAGCGCATCCTCGTGACCGCGTCCACATACTCGCGCGAGGCCTGGATCCAGCCGACCCGGAGACCGGTGGCGATGATCTTGCTGAATGAGCCACAGCGAATCACGCCGTCACCACCGGCCAGCGACAGGATTGAGGGCACAGGTGCACCGGAGAAACGCAGTTCGCCATAGGGGTCGTCTTCCAGGATCAGTACCCGGTGGCGGGCGGCAACCTCGATCAAGGCCTTGCGCCGCTCGTGTGTGGAAGTGATGCCCATCGGATTCTGGAAGGTGGGAATGGTGTAGATCAGCTTCGGCCGCCGGCCCTCGGCTGCCAGCCGCGTCAACAGCTCGTCCAGTTCGGGGATGAGGATACCGTGCTCATCCATGCCCACCTCTTCGATGACGGCGCCCGCGCCACGGAGATGGCGGATGATACCGCCCCAGGCAGGCGTCTCGATCACGACCGTGTCACCGGGGTTCAAGAAGGTGTCAAGGATGTTGTGCAGCGCGTGGGCTGAGCCGCTAGTAAGCGCGACATTGTCGACGCCGTAGCCCAGCCCAGGCTGAGGGTCTACCTCGGCTGCCACCAACTCGCGCAGCCCTGGGAAACCGTAGTTGCCACCGTACTCCAGGGCGGGAGCTGCTTCCCGGGCGAGCACGGTGCGGGTCGCCTCCAGCAGCGCGGCAGTCGGCAAAGCATCGGGATCGGGGACACCGCCGGTCAGCGGAATGGTACCCTCCCGCGCCGGCGAAGCCCAACTGCCGGCGCCCATCGCCGCAGCCCGATGGTTGAGGAATTCGTGGATGGCGCTGCCGGCCCAGGGTGTACCCGGATCGGCCTGGGGGGGCGTGGGTGTGTGTGTCACCGCATAGTCTCCTTTGGCTGCCGCGGGCGCGACGAATGCGCCTCCGCGCGTAAACGTGCCGTCATCGTAGCGAGCAGGGCAGGCGAGCGTAAGCAGCCGGGCCAATCTCCCAGGAAGTTGGCCGGGCCACGTTAACCTTTCCCGAAACGCGACGTTGAACAAGGTGTACGGACGATGGCGGTAGCCCGCCGCGACGCACTGTAGTGGCCCCGGCGTTCAAGGGGGCTGACGCCGGGGCCGCTGCATTCTCCCCCAGCACTCGATGCTGCCCGCGGCCTCCGGCGCCGCTGCGGTTCGTGACGGCCAGTGTGACGGGTGTACGATGGGGACACAACACCCCGTCCCGTCACGGCGGGCCACCGCGCACGCCGAGGAGGCAGGTTTGAATCATCCGACATCCCGCGTGCACGGCGGCAGTCGCGCCATCGCCCGCCGCATCGACGCGATTCCTGCATCCGGCATTCGCCGGTTCTTCGACATCGCCGCGACAATGCCCAACGTCATCTCGCTTGGCATCGGTGAGCCGGACTTCACCACCCCGGAACACATTCGCGCGGCAGGGCAGCGCTCCATCCAAGATGGTGAAACCCACTACACCTCGAACTTCGGATTGCTCGAACTGCGCGAGGCCATCGCCGCCAAGCTGGCCAAGCGCTACCAGGTACGCTACGACCCGCATACCGAGATCCTGATCACTACCGGCGTCTCTGAGGGGCTCAACATCGCCTGCCAGGCGCTGCTCGATCCTGGTGACGAGGTGCTGCTGCCCGAGCCCCACTACGTCGCCTATCCCCCCAACATCATCCTGGCCGGTGGGGAAGTTCGCGCGATCCCGACCTGCTCCGCCGATGGATTTCGCCCGCGAATCAACGTGCTGGAAGCGGCTGTTAGCGACCGAACCAAGCTGTTGATGATCGGCTACCCCGCCAATCCAACCGGAGCGGTTCTGAGCCGGGGCGAGCTGGAGGAGCTGGCGGCGTTCGTTCAGCGCCACGACCTGTACGTCATCTCGGATGAGATCTACGACCGCCTCACCTACGACGGCGATCACGTCAGCTTCGCCTCGTTGCCAGGGATGCAGGCGCGCACGGTGCTGCTTGGCGGCTTCTCCAAGTCCTATGCGATGACCGGTTGGCGGCTGGGCTGGCTGGCGGCGCCGCGTGAGGTGCTGGAAGCAATCATGAAGGTGCACCAGTACGTGATGATGTCGGCGCCGACCGCCTCCCAGTGCGCGGGTTTGGAGGCGCTGCGCGCCGGCGAAGAGGATGTCCACTTGATGGTGGCCGAGTACGAGCGGCGCCGGCGGGTGATGGTCGATGGCTTCAACGCTGCCGGGCTCGCATGCCAGGACCCGCTGGGCGCCTTCTACTGCTTCCCAGACATCACCTCCACGGGTCTCGATGACGAAACGTTTTGCGAACGGCTGCTGTACGAGGAGCAAGTAGCAGTAATCCCCGGCTCCGCCTTCGGCCGCTCTGGCAGCGGTCACGTGCGCGCCTGCTACGCCACTGCCATCGAGCAGATTGAGGAAGCGATGGTGCGCATTCGCCGGTTCACCGAACGGATTCGCGGCGGAGCATAGCATTGCCCCGACGCGGCTGCCCGCGTATCGTCACCACATCCGGTGCCAGAGAGCGAACGCCATGATGCCATGGGACAACGAGCCGGAGGCGCCGGCCGATCTCGAGCTCAGCATTCGTCGCGCCGCGGTGGCGCCGGAGCCTGGTGGTTCGTACCGGCTGATGCTGGATACCACCCGTGGCATGCTAACGGGGGTGCTGCACGTCGCCGAGGGCGAAACCGGGGCCGCAGTGATGGTGTCGGGCGCGCTGGGCGGCGTCGATGGACCGGCTGGCAGCATCTACGCGCGGCTGGGTACAGCCCTGGTGGATAGGGGCGTCACCACGCTGCGGCTGGAGTATCGCCAGCCGGGGGAGTTCGACGAGTCGCTGCTTGATGTCATGGCCGCGCTGTCATTCCTCAAAGGCGTCGGCGCTGAGCGTGTAGTGCTGATCGGGCACAGCTTTGGTGGCGGCGTGGCCGTCCGCGCCGGTAGCCTGGCGCCCATCGTCTGCGCGGTTGCAGCCATGTCGAGCCAGTTGTTCGGAACGGAAGAGGCCGGCTCATTGGCTCCCCGTCCGCTGCTGCTGGTGCACGGTATGGATGACCAGGTGCTCGAAGCCACGGCCAGCGACATCATCTACAACCGGGCCCACGAGCCCAAGCGGCTGGTGCTGTACGCTGGGGCCGGTCACGCGCTCGACCAGTGCAAAGCGGAACTCTACGATCTGCTGCTGGACTGGATTCCAGAGCAGGCGCGGCCGTCTCAGGGGCGTGACGGGTAACACCGGATGGCTGATCGAACACCGACGAGGGCGCGGGCATTGTGGGATTGGCTGTTCGGCCCTCCGCGCGTCAAGCAACTGGAGGACGGCTCACTACGGGTGAAGCTGCTCGGACGCGCGCACCACGGCAACTCGCTGGACGAGCTGTTCACCAGCGTGGCGCGCGAGCGCGACCGCCTGATCACGGCACATGGCCGGTTGCGCGAAGGCACGCCGCTGCGGCCCTACCACACCCTCGGTCGCGCGGGGGCTGGTGACATGTACCACCGCGATCTGCAACGGCTGGAGGACCGTCTCAGCGTCTATAACGAGTTCCTTGGCCATCTCGTACACCGGCTCCAGCAGAGCGCCTGATGGCCGCGCCACTCCTTGGGATCTCCTTCAGTCACCGCCACGCCGCCTGGCTCGGCCTCAATCCCCAGGAGGCGCTGGAGGCGCTGCTGCGCGACACCGGCATCAAGCACGTGCGGCTGTCACTGTACTGGGATGAAATCGCCCCCGCGCCGGATCGACTGGACTTCACCCCGCTGCGTCCCTGGCTGGAGATCGCCGCGCGATACGGCTGCGCGGTATTGATGACGGCCGGTATCAAGGCGCAGCGGCATCCGGAGTTCTATCCACCTCCTTGGCTCACCCATGACCATCCCATGCCTCACGGCGCCAAGCTTGAGCAGTATCCCCGCGTGGTGACGTTGCTGTTGCTGATGCTGGAACGCGCCATCGCGTTTCTGGCCGACTACGATGTCATCGATGCCTGGCAGGTGGAGAACGAGCCGTTCTTGCCCGCCGCCGGGCGGACGGCCGGTTGGCGCATCTCCCCCGACCTACTCGCTCGGGAAGTGGCAGTGGTGTGCGATGCCGACCCGCGACACCGCCCTGTCGTAATCAATCACAGTAGCCGCACCGTGTTCGATCGCGGCTGGCTGCGCGCCTTGCAGGCGGGAGACGTCCTGGCCCAGAACGTGTACACCCGCCGCCCGATGCGTCCCGGTCTGCCATTGCGCTACCGCAACGATTACGCGCTCTGGCCGGTCGCCCCGCGGCTGGCGGCCCAGGCAGCGGTGGCGCGACGACTGGGCAAGTCGCTGTGGATCACCGAGCTGCAGGCCGAGCCCTGGGAGCGATTTGATCTACTCACAAGACCTCCTGGGCAGACCGGCAGCATATCCCCGCAGCAGCTACGTGCGAACCTGCGCCTCGCCGCGGCCACGCGGGCGGAGCGCATCTACCTGTGGGGCGCCGAGTGGTGGCTGTGGATGGCGCGCCGCCACAACGACGGCCGCTACCTGGCGCTGGCGCACAGTATCATCGCCGGTAACACGGCGCTGTGACCTACTCATCGTCCTCGTCGCCGTCCTCGCGGCGCGCCATTTGCTCAGGCGCGCTCACGCCCATCAGATGGAGGGTACGGGCCAAGGCGACACGCGTGGCGGCCACCAGCTTCAGGCGCGCGCGTGACAGGCTTGCCGGCACATCCACCGTGACCTTCTTGCCGGAGCGGCTGAGCACGGGCACGTCATGGTAGAAGGCGTGGAACGCCGTCGCCAGATCGGCGGCGTAGTAGGGCAGGTGGTGTGGCTCGAGCGTGCGTGACACCTGGTCGAGCAGCTCGGGCAGCACCAGCATTTTGCGGATTAGGGCCAGTTCAGCGGGGTGGGTCAGCAACGCCACGTCGCCGCCGTCCTGGGTCAACCCGCGCTCGGCCGCGCGGCTCAGAATGGCGCAGATACGGGCGTGGGCGTACTGCACATAAAAGACGGGATTCTTATCGCTCTGGGTCTTCGCCAGATCAATATCGAAGTCGAGCGTGGAGTCAGCTGAGCGCTGCAGGAAGAAGAACCGGCAGGCATCGGCGCCAACTTCGTCGATCAGGTCACGCAGCAGGATAATCTCGCCGGCCCGCTTGGACAAGCGCACGACCTCGCCACCGCGGCGTACGGTGACGAGCTGGTACAGAAGCACGGTGAGCATCTCCGGGTCGCCGCCCAGCGCCTGCACCGCCGCCTTAAGGCGGGAGACGTGGCCGTGATGGTCGGCGCCCCAAACATCGATGACGCGGTCAAAGCCGCGCTCGATGAACTTGTCATAGTGGTAGGCGATGTCGGAGGCAAAGTAGGTAGGTGCGCCGGTGGAGCGGACGAGCACGTTATCTTTGTCTTCCCCGACATCGGTCGAGGTGAACCACACGGCGCCTTCCTTCTCGGCGACATAGCCCCGCTCCCGCAGTCGCGCCATCGCCTGCTCGTAGCGGCCCTCGCCGGCATACAGGCTGCGCTCGCGGAACCAGACGTCGTACGTCACACCCAGCGCCACAAGATCCCGCCGGATGCCCTCGACCATGATATCGATGCCAAGTTCACCAAAGCCCTCGGGCGCCGGTTCGCCCGGGGGCCGTAGCCAGCGCTCGCCTTCAGCCGCGCGCATCGTCTGGGCGACATCGACCATGTACTCGCCCGGGTAGCCATCGGCGGGGATCTCCACCTCTCTCCCGAAGAGCTGCTGATAGCGCGCGTAAAGCGTGCGGGTGAACACCTCGATCTGCGTGCCGGCGTCGTTGACGTAATACTCGCGCTGCACTGTGCGCCCGCACGCCTCCATCACCGCCGCGAGGGTCGAGCCAATAACGGCACCCCGGCCATTGCCGACCGTGAGCGGGCCGGTGGGGTTGGCGCTCACGAACTCGATCTGAACCCGCTCATTCGCCGGAGGCTGGCCGGCGAAGGCCGTGCCCTGGGCAAGGATGTCATCCACCTGCCCAGCGAGCCACGACTCGCTCAAGCGCAGATTGAGAAAGCCGGGCGGCGCTACCGTCGCCTCGCCCAGCACTGGCGACGGCGGAAGGTGCGCGCGCAGCTTCTGGGCGATCTCAACCGGTTTCCCACCCGTGGCTCGCACCAGCCGCATCGCCAGGTTGCTGGCGTAATCGCCATGCTCCGGCTGACGCGGCCGCTCAAGGGTAACGTCCGGGAGGGGCACGTCCGGCAATACACCGGCAGCCATGGCATCGATCGCTGCCTGCCGCACCAACTGAGCGAGGGTATCTCGTATCATCACGCGCCGGTCCTGGGTTGCATCGGGCAGCCCGAGAAACTGAACAGCCCGCGCGGGTAGCACGCGGGCCGGTCGGGCCAACTTCCACCATTATACCAGGGGCGGCGTTACGGTCGTGCGCCACCCGCTGATCCCGGCCCACCGCCAGGGGTTGCGCCGGCCGAAGGCGCTGCGCCCATGGCGCGGTCGTTCGGCCGGCCCGCATCATCAGCTCAGGTCGCCACCGGTGCCCCTCAAGATGCGCTCAACATCCTCGGCATAGCCGTGGAAGTCGCCGAGGAGCAGGAGCATGTCCCCTTCCAGCGCTTCCGCTGCGGTATCGCGCGCCTTCACAAGCAGCGGCATATCCGCCAGACTGGCCACCTTCAGTTCCGGCATCCCAGACTGGCGGGTACCGAAGTACTCACCCGGACCGCGCAGGCGCAGGTCCTCCTCGGCAAGCTGAAACCCGTCAGCGATCTCCTCCATCAATCGTAGCCGCTCGCGAGCCTCATCAGACGCTCCGTCTGCCATCAGAAAGCAAAACGACTGGTGGCGGCCACGCCCCACCCTCCCCCGGAACTGGTGCATCTGCGCAAGCCCAAAGCGGTCGGCCCCTTCGATCATCATTACCGTGGCGTTGGGCACGTCAATGCCAACCTCGACCACTGCCGTTGACACCAGCACGTCGTGCAGGTGGTCACGGAACTCTCGCATCACCTCATCCTTGCGGGCAGGGGGCATCTTGCCGTGCAGCAACGCCAGCGACGCGCTGGTGAAGACGCCTCGGAGCCGCTCGTGTTCGGCAGTGGCGGCCCGGACCTCTGACATTCCTTCCTTTTCCGACTCGTCCACCAACGGACAGATGACGAACGCCTGCCGGCCGGCGCGCAGTTGCTCAATGATGAAGCTGTAAGCGGCGTCGCGCTCGTGGGATTGCACGACCAGGGTCTTTACCGGCATCCGCCCCGGTGGCATCTCATCAATAACGGAGACGTCGAGGTCGCCGTACAGGGTGAGGGCGAGGGTACGGGGAATTGGCGTTGCCGTCATCACGAGCAGGTGTGCCTGTCCCTCGTCGCCCCGTAGCGCAGCCCGTTGCGCGACCCCAAAGCGATGCTGCTCATCGACCACGGCCAGTGCCAGCCGCGGCAGGCGAACACCCGCCTGAATCAGCGCCTGCGTGCCGACCGCGATATCGACCTCACCCGTGGAGATCGCCTTTTGGGCAGCAGTCTTTGCCCGTGCGCCCAGTCCCCCTCGCAGCAGCGCCAGCCGCACCGGGCGATCCAGGTATGGCGGAGTGCAGGTCACCACAGGGCCGGCCCCGGCATCCCCGCCAAATACCTGGCACAGGGTCCGAAAGTGCTGCTCGGCCAGGATCTCCGTTGGGGCCATCAGTGCGGCTTGATAGCCATTGACCACTGCCGCCAGCAACGCCTCGGCGGCGACGACTGTCTTGCCGCTGCCGACGTCGCCCTGAATCAGCCGGGCCATCGGCTGGGTGCCGGCGATATCAGCGTGGATGGCGGCAGCGACTCGCTGCTGTGCGCCGGTCAGCGGAAAGGGAAGCGCAGCGCGGAAGCTGTCGGTGACCAGCGGCGCAATGGGCAGCGGCGGCGCGCCGTCGCCCGTACGGCGCTCTGCTCGCCGGCGCAGCACCGCCAGTTGCAGCGTGAGCAACTCGTCGAATCCCAGGCGGGTGCGCGCAGCGGCAGCCGCATCGGTGCTCTCCGGATAGTGCATCTGGAAGATCGCCTCGGGCAGCGGCAACAGGCCGTGCTGCTCACGCACGTGCTCGGGAAGGGGATCTTCAACCAGAGGCAGATATGCATCGAGCGCATGGCGAATCAGCCTGCGGAGGGTACGTGCCGACAGGCCGGCAGTGAGCGGGTATACCGGCAGCAGACGGCCGGTATGCACCGCCTCCGAGATGTCCCCTTCGAGCACCTCCCACTCGGGTGAGTCAATCTGGCGCATCCCGTTGAAGATGGTCACCTTGCCACTCAGCGCCACCCGGTTGTTCACCCGAAGCTGTTTGACCACCCACGGCTGGTTGAACCAGGTCACGCGCACGTTGCCGGTATGATCACCGATGATCGCCTCGGCGATGCGCCGGAAGTTGCCGGTGCGCTTCTCCGCAGCAGACCATACCGTGCCAATCACCGTCTGCTCTTCGCCGGCCCGCAGCTCCGCCACCGGCCGGATGCTGGAGAAGTCTTGGTATCGGTGAGGAAGGTGGCGGATGACATCTCCCACGCATTCCATACCCAGCTTGTGCAGCTTGGCAGCGGTGGCGGTCGACACACCCGGCAGTGCCGAGACTGGCGCTTGGAGTCCGTCGCGGTGGGGCGGCGCCACCTGGCGAGGCCGGCCGGCCGGTCGCGCTGCTGCGGCCGCTGGCCGTGGCGGCGGAGCGACCGGCGTGGTGGGCGGCGGCGGCGGTGAGGTCGGGCGCATCCTTGGGGCGGGCGGGGATGCAGGGCGGTCCAGCTCATTCAGCAGGCGCTCGGCCCACCGCCGGCGTTCTTCGCCAGAGAGCGCGGCGTAGCCGTAGGCGGGCAGATTGACGACGGCATCATGGAGGGGAGAGCCGGGCTGAACTGCCCCCCCGTCTTGAAGGTGGCGCAGCAGCCGGTCGAGCCCGCCAATCACGGCTCGGTCAGGGTACCCTTTCGCCCGCTCCAGTTCCAGCACGCGTCGCAGGCCGGTAGCGGGATCGCTCATGCACTTGCCTCAACGCTACCGTGGGTGACGATGCCGATGGCGTTGGGACCGGCATACACACCCACCACCGCGCCCAGCCAGCCTACCCTGAGGCGTGCCTGCGGCATCGCTTCGGCCAGACGGGTGCGCACGGCTTCGACGTCCGCATCGGGGGCGGAGTGCAGCAATGTCACATCAGAGACGTGCGACTGCGCGGCCGCCAGTTCGATCACCCGGCTGATGGCACGGCTGTGCGTCCGCACGCGCTCAAGCGGGACGATTTCGCCATCAACGATGGCGAGCACCGGCTTGATGCTGAGCACACCGCCAAACCATGCACGCGCCCGGCCGATGCGGCCGCCCTTTTGCAGGTACTCGAGTGTTTCCAGCGTGACGAACAGGTGCGTACGCGCCATTGCGTCCTGCGCTGCCTGGGCAACCTGTTCGAGCCGGCCACCCGCGGCGGCGGCGGCAGCCGCGGCACGCGCGCCGTATGCCAGCGCCGCCGAGACGCTACCTGAGTCCACCACCACCACGCGGGAAGGATCGTCCAGGCTATCACGAGCGGTGCGGGCCGAGTTGATTGTCCCCGAGAGCTTGCCCGAGATATGTACCGACACGATGCCGCTGGCGCCCTCCGCCAGCAGCCGCTGGTAGGTCTCAAGGAAGGAGCCGGCCGCGGGCTGCGAGGTCTTGGGCAAGGTCTTCTCACCGGGCAAGCGCTGAAAGAACTCCTGCGGGCTGATCTCGATACCGTCCAACAGGCTGGTTGAGCCGAACAGCACATTCAGCGGCACGACCGTGATGCCACTCGCTGCCGCTTCATCTCGAGGTAGGTCCGCCGTGCTGTCAGTGACCACGCAAACGGACATAGCGGGCGCCTCCTCGTTTCACGGCCATCAGTATACCTATGTGTCTAACCCTGACCAAAGCGAAGCGATGTCACCGCTGGCGCGGAGTGAACAGCCGGCGGGTGGCCGCCATCACCGGCCGGCCGGCAACCTGGCGCGGTGTCGCCCACAATGCCCGCCACGTTTGCAGCGCGATTGCCCGTGGTCCGATCTCCACCAAGCTGGGATGGCGGCCGGCCAGGGCTGTGGTGGCGGCGCTCTCTATCGATGCGCGCAACTCAGCGGTAGACGTTCCTTCGAAATGGGTGGTGGCACAGCCGATGGCGGGGAGATAGTGCGCATCGCTGCCACCCACCTCAGCAAGGCGGTATCGCTCGCGGTTGAGCCGTTGGGCACGGTGGTTCGTGAACCGTCCCGCCGGCGTCGGGTTGGTAAGTTCGATACCATCGAACCACAATCCCTGGGCACGCCGCTGGTGGATGCGCTCGAGCGCACGCGCGCCGATACTGCGGGTGAGCGGGCTGAGCGGGTGCGGGATCACCGCCAGGCCACCCTGGCGATGGATCCGGTCCAGCGTCGCTGCCAATGTGCGCATGCTCGGCACCGGCTCCTCGATGAACAGCGCTAGCAGGTGACCGGCCAGGGTCGTGACTTCCATCCCCATGACCACCTGAAACCGGTAACCGCCGCACCGGGCGTGCAGATCTCGGACCTGCAGGGCAGCCGCGAGGGTGTCGTGCTCGGTGATGGCGATCACGTCCAGTGCGGTGCAGTTCTCGACATAATCGAGCAGCTGCTGCGGCGTTGCCAGCCCGTCTCCGAGCGTGGTGTGCAGGTGGAGGTCGGCCGTCCCCATGCAGTGAGCGTCCCGGACAGCTAGGCGGACGTCAAGTAGACGGCGCTGATCTGGGGATTCGGGCCGGACGGCCGGCGCGATCGGCGATCCACACGGGCTCCTGCAGTACAAACCACTGCGATGGATCGCGGCGCAGGTACGGCTCAAACCAGGCAATCAGTCGGGCCGTGTTGCAGGACCGATCCTGCTGGGCGTTGCCGCTTCGACCCAGGCTGATAGGCGCGCCAATGATCGCCGAGTAGCGATCTGGGCCGAGGCGGCGCGTCACAAAGGGGAGCACGGTTGCGCCCGTGTGCCGTGCCAGGTCAGCCGCACCGACCGGCAGGCGGGCAGGCTTGCCCAGAAACGGAACCTCGATGCCGGTGCCCTGAATATCGCGGTCTATCAACATTGACAGGGTGCCACCGGTGCGCAGATGCCGGACCACCCGCTTCATGCCGGCGAGGGTTGCCTCCTCGAACTGCTGCCCCTGGCTGGCACGATAGCGATGAAATAGCGCCGCCATTTCTGGTGGATCCAATGGCTCCACCAACGCCATGAAGCGGATACCCGCAGCGCCGAGGCATTGAGCCGTATACTCCGGGCTGCCGTAGTGGATACTGACGCAGATCACACCCTTCCCCGCCTGCTGCGCCTCAAGCAGATGCTCCAGCCCGCGGATCTTGATCCGTTCCTTGATGAAGCGCTCGGGCCGCATCAGTGGCGTGCGCGCAAGGTCGGTGTAATACCAGGTCGCAGTTCGGAAACAGCGGCGGGCCGCCGTGCGCACCGCCGCGTTGCCGGCTGCCGGGCCCAGCACCTGCCGCATGTTGGCCTGGACGGTGTGCCGCGCCCGGCGGTTAAGTGCGTACGCCAGCGACCCGACCAGCGCACCAAGCAGGTAGGCCAGCGAGAGTGGTAGCCGCTCGCTCAGCCAGCCGCCGATGGTGAAGGCGCGATAGCGTAGCATCCTGCTCCCCTCGGGACGGCGGTTACGGCTCGGGCGCGAGCGCGGGCTCCGTCGCCGGCGCCGGGTGACGGGCCGGCCACATGCGCCGGAAGATGTACCACTGATCCGGATAAGCACGGATGAATCGCTCATGCGCGGCGACGATACGCTGGGTGAGGACCTGGACATCCCGCTCAACGTCACCGGTCTGCGGCAGGCGCACGTCGAAATCCGCCATCGCGATGATCTGATCGCTGGTGCCGTTGGCGCGTGGAAGGGCGACCGGAATCACCCGCGCGCCTGTGCGCAGGGCGATGCGTGCCGGACCGGCCGGCGCCATCATCCGCTCGCCGAAGAACAGCACTTCTACGCCGCCGTCCGAGACGGGCGTGTCGATCAGCATCGCCAACGCTTCGTTGCGACGCATTGCCCGCACGATGCCGGCGGCGGCGCGAGTGGACGGGATGACCTTCATGCCGCGCACCTGGCGTGCTTGCACGATGAGCTGGTTGGTGCGGTCGTTGCCTACCAGATCGGCAATCGCGTTTGGTGGATACCCGCGCGCCGCCAGCACGGCGCCGCCCATATCCCAGTTACCGAAGTGCATCAGCACGAAGATCACCCCGGCACCATCATCGAAGGCGGCGTCGATCGCGTCCCAGTGATCAAAACGGACCTTGTCAATCACGGCCTCGGGCCGAAGCGCAGGCCCTCGCACGAAGTCGATCAGGTAACGGCCGTAGTTGAGAAAGGAGTAGCGGGCGGCCCGCCGGGCGGCCACGGCATCGCCCGTCACGCGCAGCATGTTTTCGATGGCGATGGCGCGCGGGCCTCGCCAGCACCACCACAACAGTGTGGCGCCCGCATCACCAAGGAAGTAGGCCATCCTCAGTGGCAGCCACCGTGCGACGCCAGCAAGCCGGACAATCCAATACAGGATCACGGAGCCAACTCGATCACAGGGCGCGGGCTGGGGTACCGTGCGACAGTGTATCGAACCGCTGGATGCCAGAGAAGTCGTGACCAATCCGGTACCGGCTGCTACGCTCAACAAGCATGACGACCGGCCGCTTGACTCGATCCCGCGCCGCTGTCACCGAGGCCGCCATCGTAGGCGGTACGCTGCTCGCGTACTTTCTGACCCGCGGCCGCATCGCCGACCGGCACCACGCTGCCCAACGGAACGCCCAGCGCATCATTCGGCTGGAGCGCCGGCTAGGTCTGTACTGCGAGCCGGCGCTGAACCGCTGGACGGCCGCCGGCGTCATCCGCCGTCGTTTTTGGAACGCGGTTTACTTCTGGGCGCACGCGCCGTTGATCGCTGTGTACGGCCTGTGGTTGTACCGGCGCCGTCCCGAGGTGTACCGGCTGACCCGCAATGCTGTGCTGGGCTCCGCGGTGATCGGCCTGATCACGTACCGATTCTTCCCGGTAGCGCCGCCGCGGTTAACCGATGGTGAAACGTTCGTTGACACAATGCAGGAGAGCAGTCCGGTGTCGTACCAGGCGCAGACGCTTGGCCCCTTTGTCAACCCCTACGCCGCTGTGCCCAGCCTTCACTTCGGCTGGTCGTTTCTGTTGAGCCTGGCGATGGTGCTGGCCAGCCCGCAGTCACGCTGGTGGCAGGCGGGGGCCGTCGCGCAGCCCGTGCTGATGTTTGGCGCCATTGTGGCAACGGCGAATCACTGGGTGATCGATGCAGTGGCGGGGTTGGCTGCCTGCTTGGGTGGACTGGGGTGCGCGTTAATCCACCGTCACGCCCGGCGCCGCGCCTAGCACCGGTAGCGCATCCTCACTTGCCGGAGCCGATCTTGAACATCCGGGTCGAGCACACGGGGCACTTGCCTTCGGTAGCGGGCTTACCGTTCTTCATGGTGATCTTCTTCTCATCCTGCATCTCCCGCTTCTGGCGGCACTTCAGGCAATACGCCTCCACACTCATCCTCCGATTGACGATGGTTCGTGCGCTGGGCGGCGCACTCCTGTCCACTATACGCGGATAGCAGCCCCGCCGCGAGTCTGGCAAGCGAGGGCATACGTTCACCCACTTCAGCACAAGCGTGCGTGGAGGAGCTAGACCGATAGCGCCGGCCTTAGCTGGCTTCTGCCCGCTGTCCTTCCGTCTGAGCTGTTGGGGCACGCACAACGCCATCCCCGGCTCCGAAATGGATGTGCAGGCCATCGGATAACACCACGCTGGCGCCGGGCGGCACGCTGAACGGCTCAGCCGCTCCTCTGTCTGCAACCCAGCCGGAGCCGCCCTCATTGCGCAGGCCCCACAAGCTGGCGAGGGCTGGATGGCGAACTACTCTGCCCGCGCAACTGGTGAAGTCATAGGCCAGGCGTTCGTCGAGCTGGTATGGATGCAAGCGCGTGTCGTAGTTGAGCATAATCACCCGGCGGCCGGTGTGCAGCGCTGGGGGCAATGTCAGTGGCGCATCGCAGCTCCAGCATGGCGCGGCCGGAGGTCCTGCCACCACACTGGCGAAGCTCTCAGCACCGCAGGCGCCGCAGTACACTATTTCGTCGCGCATGCGATCCAATGCTGCACGCCATTGCCCCTCTCGTACCCGCCCACCGCGCGGGTCACGCAGGCCAGCGGTAAAAGCTCGCGTGAACAGGTCCTGAAGATACGCGGGATACAACGGCCAGAAGCTTAGTACAACGCGATGCACATCCGGATCGGGCCGGTTGCTGTCGTCGTTTGGATCGAAGATGAATCGCGGTTCGGTCCCAAACAGGCGCGCTATCGCCGCCTTGTCCAGCGATGCCGTTGCGCTTTCCCGCCGCCCCTCAAGCGGGTGATGCAGCATAAGCATGTAGAACAGCAACACCGCCAGAGAGTGCAGATCGGTGTCGGCGCTGGGCCATGCCTCGCGGCGCACCACCTCGGGCGCCATAAAGCGGGGTGTGCCGAGCACCCCGCTTGTGCTGTCACCATCGATGCCCACATTGTCGTTGTCGCAGATCAGCACATCGCCAGTGTCGGGATCGAAGAAGGCATTGCCGAAGGAGATGTCCCGGTAGCAAAGACCTCGGGCATGCAGTTGCAGGAAGGCGTCGACCAGACCCAACCCGGCCGTGACCAGCACACGGAAGCGCGGTTCCACCCGACGGCGCAGCAGGTCGGTGATGCTGCGGTATCGCGCTGGTCGCAGCGGCATGACGTAGCCGAAGCTTGCCACATCGCCGCCGGCCAGCTCTACCGGCCACAGGAAGCGGGTGGACGGCGCCCCCCGCCGGATCAGTGCCGCGAGCGCCGCCCGTTGCGCCGGCGTTGCGGTGTGCGGGAAGTACCACTTGAGTGCCACTCCATCACCGCGGAGCGTCGCCCGGTACACCTCGCCCTGGCCGCCTCCACCAATGAAGTGTTCAACCCGGCACGCCTGTCCCGATGGTTCGGTGCGAACGACCTGGCCGGGCATCAGTAACCGTGCCATGGTCCGAGGCTCCGCTTTCGGCTCATTCGATGTTGGCGGTACGGCGAACCTGGCAACCCGGCTGGATATACCAGGAACCATGGGGGTTGGGCAGCAGCGTGCAGCGTTCGACGGTGGCGGAACTCGTCTCAGCCACCAGCACGCCGTACGCGCCGTTGCTCCGCACGGTACAGCGTCGTAACAGTGCGCCTGCCCCCTGGCGCACCTCCACGCCGGATCCTGTGTTCTCGGTGATCTCGCACTCCTCGAACGACACCTGGGCGCCTGCCCAGATCAGGGCGCCAGCATGCGCCCGAGCGCCGGACAGACGGCAACGACGCAGTTTGGGGTTACCACCACGCGCCACCTGCAGCGCTGACTGGGCTGGCCCTTGGACCTGGCAGTCCTCAAACGTACCCCAGGCATTGTCGGACACCGAGATGCCATCGGCACCGCTATCGCGTACGCCACAGCGCCGGAAGGTTGGGGTTGCGCCACTTGCCAGCCAGACACCCGGTCCGCCGGTCCCCACAACCTCGCAATCCTCAAACTGCCCACGGCCGCCGTTCGTCACCCAGACACCGGCGCCGCGCGGCTGGAGGATGCGGCTGCGGCGCACGACCGGCGCGCCACCAGACACCTCAATACCGGCGCCGGCGCAGCCGGACAGGTCACAGCCATCCAATTGCACGGCGCCGCCATCCCCACACCACACGCCGGCGCCGCCCGCGTGCTCAACGCGACACCGGAGCAACGCTGTCTGCGCGCCGGTAATGCCGGCCACTGCAGGAGCAGCAGGGTTGCCGGCGCCGGAGATGACGCAATCCTCCAGCACGCCCCGGGCGCGGTCACTCACCAGCACGGCGGAACAGGGCACATCCTGGATGGCACAGCGGCGGATCCGTGGATCGGCGGTCTGCCCATGGACGAATATCGCAGCGGACCACGGCGCTGAGGCATTGATGCTGAGCCGGCAATCCTCGATCACCGGCCGGCCGGCTGGCACGTCTAGCGCCCATGCCGCCTGCGTGGCATTCGCGGCCCGCTGCACCAATGTCAGGCCGCGTACGAGCGCCGTCTCGGCCTGCAGCACCAGGCATGGTGGTCCGCTGCTTTCGATGACGACGTCCCGCTCACCGGAAGCGGTGAGGATCTCGACCGGCCGGATGACGACAAGACTTTCGCGATAGATGCCAGCGCGAACCACGATGCGCTGCCCTGGCCACGCGTCCTGGAGCGCCGCCGTGATTGACCGATAGCGCTCGCTGCCATCCAGACTCACCGTCAACACCGGCATGACGGGCGGGGCGGCGGGGTAGCCTGGCACGGGAGGGGCGGCGGCGGGCAGCGCGCTGAGCGGCGACGCCGGCATGGGTGCGACCGTCGGTGGCGCCGCTGCGGGCGCGGGCAGCTCGGCCTCAGTGACCACACCCAATGCCACCGCCCAGCTCTCCACCGTCCAGCGCGCCGCGCTCTCGGCCAAACCTAGATCTTCGCTCAGGCGGCTCGCCAGCCGGGGGATCAGGACGTCACGCGGCGTACTGTCCTTTGAGGTGAGCAGATCTGCAGGGACACGCTCGCGGATGGCGCTCACCAGGGCAAACGTCTCGCGCCGGCGCTCTGGGCAGAAGTCACGTAACAGCGCTTCGGTTCGGCGGGCGTCTTCCACCAGGCCGGGGCCGTAGCGTTCGACGATTTCAATCAATGCCCGGCGTGGTTCGTCCGTCACTCCGGCCCCCAGACGTCAGGCATGGTGTGGTTTGCCGGCAACGCCGCAGGGACCGGTACGCCGGCCGCTTCACCGGCGACGGCTATGCCAAGGGCTACCGTGGAGGCCCAGCGAATCTGGCTCGTCAATGATTCAATCGTGCTGGCGCGCAGTGGTCGAAGGTCCGACCTGCCCGAGAAACGTTGGAGGATTTCGAGGTCAGCGTCATCGCCAATGGCCACGGCGGTGCGCACGGCGCGTGCTCCCCAGGGCGTGCCCGCCAGCGCCGATAAGCCGGTCTCCCAGTCGTCCGTCGGGCGGCCATCGGAGATCAGCACGATCACGGGTGGCAGTGCCCGCTCGGGCATCGGCGGTACCCGCAGCTCGGTGGCCACCAGCGCCAGCGCCGCGCCGAGGTCCGATACGCCGCCGGCACGAAGGTCAGGCCAGGCAAACTCCTCAACGGGCGTTGGGTCCGGCACGTGCCATGAGGCGCCGGTAGCGAAGGCGACAGCGCGGACCAACAGGTCAACCGAGGGGTTCTCCGATGCGGCCCGCCGCAACTCAGGCATTGCCTCGCGCACAGCGAAGTTCAGCTCCTGAATGCGCCCGTCTGCCCGCATCGATCCGGAGCCGTCGACGATCCAGAACAGGTGCAATGGCCGGCGCGACGGCGTCCCACCCGGGCGTACCATGAACCCCTGGACATCGGCCGGTTTGGTCGCCACTGCGGCGCGTTCTCCTCGCCTGACTGGAACCGATGGTAGTCCCGTAGTGGCGGCGGCTGTCAAGGTTCGTCGCTTACCGGCACCTGATCGGGCGTGAGCAGCATCTTCACCGGCTGCCAGGCGCCTTCGTGAGCGCGGACGATGCCGAGGAACTGCAAGGCATGACCGTATGCCCGCGCCGGCACCGGCTCCGCTGGGGCTGCCGGTGACAAGGCGTGACGGCCGGTAAGCAGCCGGTATGCTGCCGCGGCGTCAAAAGCCACCGCCGGCAGCTCCCGTGCCAGCGCGTCCGGCGGCATCAGCAGATCCACCAGATGACCGGCCTCCGCCGCTTGGGCTACATCATCGACGCTGATCGCGTCCGCCAGGGTAAACGGTCCAGAGCGGGTGCGCACCAAGGCGGCAAGGTGGGCGCCGCAGCCCAGCGCATCGCCGGTGTCAGCGGCCAAGCTGCGGATGTACGTCCCCTTCGAGCACTCGACTTCGACCGTGAACACCGGTGGAGCGAAGTCCACCAGCTCCAGCCGATCGATGCGTACCGCCCGCGGCGCGACCTCCACCGTGCGGCCGGCGCGCGCGAGCCGGTGCAACGGCACGCCGTGATGCTTGATCGCGCTGTACGCGGGTGGCCGTTGCTGGATTTCGCCCATGAAGCCACCGAGAACGGTCCGAACAGCGTCCTCGGTAATATGGTCCCACGGGCACTGCCGGGTGATGCTGCCGGTGGCGTCGGCCGTGTCGGTCGCGATTCCCAGGCACACCACCGCGCGATAGGCCTTAGAGGCGTCGCTAAGGTACTCGAGCAGACGGGTCGCCCGGCCAAGGGCGACGGGCAGCACGCCGGTGGCCGCCGGGTCCAGCGTGCCCGCGTGTCCGATGCGTGGCTGCCCGGTGATCCGCCGCAGTCTGGCGACGACGTCGTGCGATGTCCAGCCGGCCGGCTTGTCGATGATGAGCAGCCCGGTGGGCCCCGACGCTTGCACGGTTCGGCTTCCTCGTGCGTGGTGTGCTATGGCTCTCGCTCGCGGGCGAGCTCGTTGAGCACATTCGTGAGCCGCTGCCCGCGTTCGATTGACTCGTCGCTGACGAACGCCAGATCTGGGATCAGCCGGAGGTCGGGCAGCCGCTGGCGCAGCAGCCGCTGATAAAACGGCTTGCCTGCCTTGAGGGCGCGCATCACCTCGGTGCGCTCCTCAGCCGTGCCGAACACACTGACGAACACCTTGGCGTGGCGCATGTCGTCTGATGTTTCGACGTTGGTGATGCTGAGCATTACTTCCAGGCGTGGGTCACGCGCTTCACGGCGAATAATGTCGCTGATCTCGGCACGCAACAACTCATTGACGCGATCCGTCCTCCGGCTCATGTCGGCTGCTCACAGTTCTTGCGGGTGGCCCGCCATACCGGAGCGGCAGCCGCCGCCCTCTGACGCACGACGGTCTAGGAAACGCGCTCGCGATGGAAGAACTCGATCACGTCGCCAAGCTGGAAGGCATCGAAGTCCTCTAGCGTGATACCGCACTCGTATCCAGCATCGACCTCCCGCACATCCTCTTTGATGCGCTTGAGGTTGGCGACGCGGCCGGTGTGGATCACTTCGCTGCCACGGCGCACGCGCACGGTGTCGCCGCGCAGCACCTTGCCATCAACCACATACGATCCGGCGATATTGCCGATGCGGCTGATGCGGATGATCTGCCGAACTTCGGCATGCCCGTCCACCACCTCGTGGTACACGGGGTCCAGCATCCCCTTCAGCGCCTTCTCAACGTCCTCGATGACGTTGTAGATGATGCTGTAGAGGCGGATATCGACCCCTTCCTGGGTGGCTACGCGCTGCGCACCCGGCTCTAGCCGGGTATTGAAGCCGATGATGATGCCCTTCGAGGCTACCGCCAGCATGGCGTCTGACTCGGTGACGCTGCCCACACCGGAGTAGATGATCTTCACCCGCACCTGATCGTTTGACAGCCGTTCCAGCGAGTTGCGAATCGGCTCAAGGCTGCCCTGCACATCGGCCTTGAGGATGATATTGAGCTCCTTGACCTTGCCGGCCGAGATAGCACCATACAGGCTGTCGAGCGTGACCGGGCGCGTCATCGCTGCACGCTCAGCGTCGCGGCGGCGCTGCCGCTGGTCGATGATCGTGCGGGCGGTGCGCTCGTCTTTGGCCTCGGTCACGATGTCGCCGGCATGAGGCACAACGTTCAACCCCAGGATGCGCACCGGGGTGGATGGCCGTGCCTCGCGCAGGCGACGGCCACGATCATCAAACATTGCCTTAACGCGGCCCACGCTGTCGCCCGCGATGAGGACATCCCCAGCATTGAGCGTGCCGGTCTGCACCAGGATAGTCGCGACCGGTCCCCGGGCACGGTCCATTTGTGCCTCGATGACGATGCCAATCGCCTCGCGGTCGGGATTAGCCTTGAGGTCTTTGAACTCGGCCCGCAGGAGCAGCTGCTCCAACAGGTCACTGATGCCTGCGCCAGTCCTGGCCGACACGGGTACACAAGCGATGTCGCCGCCGTACTCCTCGATCAACACCTCGTTCTGCGATAGCTCTGTCTTGACGCGATCAGGATTGGCATTCGCCAGGTCGATCTTGTTCATCGCGACAACCATCTCGACGCCAGCGGCTTTGATGTGAGAAATGGCTTCGCGGGTCTGTGGCATCACACCGTCGTCGGCCGCAACGACCAGCACGGCGATGTCGGTGGACTGGGCGCCGCGCGCGCGCATGGCAGTGAATGCCTCGTGGCCCGGCGTGTCGAGGAAGGTGACCTTGTGCATCTCACCGCTGGCTGGGTGCCGCACATCTACCTGATAGGCGCCGATGTGCTGGGTGATGCCGCCAGCCTCCGAGGCGGTGACGTTGGTCTGACGGATCTTGTCGAGCAGGCTGGTCTTGCCGTGGTCAACGTGACCCATGACGGTGACGACCGGCGGGCGAGGTTTGAGCGACGCGGGGTCGTCTTCTTCGATGAGCGCGCGCGCCGGTTTGCCCTCGATTGCTGCCGCTGGGTCTTCGACGGCCGGCGCCGCTTCGGTGACCTCGACGCCGAAGTCTGAGGCAACGATTGCGGCGGTGTCGAAATCGATGACCTGTGTCAGCGCCGCCATGACGCCGTTCTTCATGAGGTCTTTGATGACTTCGACCGCGGGCACACCCAGCGCGTCGGCAAGCTCACGAACGCTGAGCGCAGCGGGAATCTCGGCCGACCGCGGCTGAGTGGGGGTGGCGCTTGGGGATGTCGTTCGGCTGCTGGTCAATGATTGCCTCCGGTTCAGCCACACCGTCGCGAGCAAGGTGGCCAAACCGAGGCTGCCGGGCAGTGCTCGGATCGGGCTACCTCACCCGCCACCGATGCGGGTGTGTGCGCTGTGTGTTCATGACTCGCCGGTCCGGCTTTCGGCCGGGGCTGCCGGCAGAGTGGCGCCATACATGGCAAGCGCCTCCCGATCAGCTGGTCCTACACTGGTCTTCAGGGCGCGAGCGACGTGGTCTCGCTTCAAGGCTAACTCCCAGCAGCCGGACTGCTTACAGAGATAGGCCCCACGCCCTGCCTTCTTCCCGGTCAGGTCAACCTCGACCCCACCGCTTACCGTTCGCACAATGCGAACAAACTCCCGCTTTGCTGAGGTTGAGCGGCAGCCGATGCAGGTGCGCTCAGGCACGTGCCGCGGACGCGAGCCCGACTGCCGCTTCACCTCTACCATGACCACCCTACCTGTTTCCCGCTATCGGAACTTCGCAGCGTACTCGGCGTACGGGTCGTCGTCGTCCTCTTCCTCCGATGGGCGACGGCGGCCCCGTGCGCTGGCGGCCTGACGGGCACGCCGCGCTGCCGCTTCTTCTTCGGTTTCGGGACGCCCGCCACGGCGGTCGCCCGGGCGACGCGTGCGGTTGTCCGGCAGCGGCAGATCGCGCCGGATGTTAAGCTCCTCCGCAAAGCGGATGCCGGCGACAGCCGGTCGCTGCGGAGCAGGGGTACGGGTGGTAGCCAGCTCGGGCTCAGGCACGTACGCCGGCTCGGGCTCGGGCGCCATGGGTTCTTGCACCCCGAGATCCGCCGCCGCAATGGCAGGCTCGGGCTCTGTGGCCGGTGCTGGCTCCAGCGCCGGTTCTTCGACCGGGGCGGGCGCGATGGCTGCCACCCGCAGCGCCTCGTCCAATTCCTCACGGGCAGGCGCCGGCGCGCTGAAGACTGTCTCAGGCGCCTCGGCTTCCTCATCGGGCGCCGTCAGGCTGATTGACTGGGCCTTGATATCGATGCGCCAACCGGTGAGCTTTGCCGCGAGCCTGGCGTTCTGCCCTTCTTTACCGATGGCCAGCGACAGCTGCTGGTCCGGCACGACCACCGTCGCCGTGTTGCTGGTGTCATCGACGCTGACACTGACCACACGCGCCGGACTGAGGGCGTGGGCCACAAATCGGGCTGGGTCCGGGTCCCACAGCACCACGTCGATGCGTTCGCCGTTGAGTTCGTTGACGACGTTCTGGATCCGCAGCCCGCGCATCCCGACACAGGCGCCCACCGGGTCAACGGCCAGGTCACGCGACCACACCGCAACCTTCGAGCGCGAGCCGGCCTCGCGGGCGATGGACTTGATCTCCACCACACCGCGATGGATCTCCGGCACTTCCAGCTCGAACAGCCGCCGAATCAGGTTCTTGTGCGTGCGTGAGACGAAAACCTGTGGCCCCTTGGTGGCCTTCTGGACCTCCAGCACGTACACCTTGATCCGTTGACCTGCCCGCAGGTGCTCATTGCGCGCCTGCTCGGCGGACGGCAGCACGGCCTCCGTGCGGGTCAGGTCGATGATTGCCTGCCGTGGCTCGATGCGCTGGACCAGGCCGGAAATGATGTCGCCCTCTTTGCCGTGATATTCCTCGTAGACGACCTCGCGCTCGGCCTCCCGTAGCCGCTGGAGGACCACCTGCTTTGCGGTCTGGGCGGCGATACGGCCGGCGTTCTGCTGGATGGACTCGAACGGGATCGTCTCGCCCAATTCGGCGTCCGGCCGGATGCGCCGCGCCTCGGCCAGGGCGATTTCGTCGCGCGGGTTCTCGACGTCTTCGACGATAACCTTGTGCGTGAAGACCTTCACCTGGCCGGAGTCGCGGTCGATCTTGACCGAGACGTTGGCGGCCGAGTTCATATCCTTCTTGTAGGCTGACGCGAGAGCGGCCTCAACCGCCTCAAAGACCACTTCTCTCGGCAAATTCTTCTCGGCCGAGAGCTGCGTAATGGCCATCACGAACTCGTTCTTCATGCCGCCAAGAACCTCCGCGGTCCGGACCAGGTGCCCATGCTCAGGCTAACAAAAAAGCGGGCCGCGCCCACTTCTGGAAGTCACCACACACGACAGCACTATCATAGCACCGTGATTGCGAGCGGGCAACGCACGCCGGCCAGCAGGCGGGACGGCCACGGCAGTGAGCGCACGCACCGGCTACCCCCGAACCCGCGCCAGCACCGCCGCCAGCGCATCACTGACGGCCACTAGTTCGGGGTCTTTCTGCGACCGCGCCTTGAGCTCGACCCCGCCCCGTTCCAGCGCCCGGGGACTAACGGTTACCCGCCAGGGCATCCCCAAGAGGTCGGCATCGTTAAACTTCACACCGGCCGACTCCTGACGGTCGTCATACAGCGTGGCGACGCCCGCAGCGAGCAGGCCACGGTACAGCGACTCGGCGGTATCCCGAACTTCCGGCCGATCCAGGTTGAGACCAACTAAGTGGACATGATATGGGGCGAGTTCATCGGGCCAGATGATGCCGCGCTCGTCGTGATTCGCTTCGATGGCTGCCGCGATCAACCGTTCGACGCCGATACCATAACAGCCCATGATCACCGGCTGCGCCTGGCCGGCCGGGTCGAGGAACGTGGCGCCCATTTTCTCGCTGTACACCGTTCCCAGCTTGAAGACATGACCCATCTCGATGCCGCGCCGCTCGCGCAGCGGATTAGCACAGCGAATGCAGGCTGCTCCCGCCCGCGCCAGAGCTATGTCCGTCACGACATCAGCTTGCCAGTCCCGTTGGTAGTTCACATTGACATAATGAACGTCCGGCTGGTTGGCGCCGGCGATGAGGTTCGGCGACTCAAGCACCGAGTCATCCGCGATGACCGTCATGCCGCTTAACCCAACCGGCGAGGCAGAACCGGCCACCAATCCCCGGATGCGTACCTGCGCGTCGTCCATCAGCTCCAGTTCTACGGCCTTGAGGATGTTGCGCAGCTTGATCTCATTGACATCGAGATCACCGCGGATAGCGACAAACACCGGCCGGCCATCAGCAATGTAGAACACCGCCTTCAGCGTGCGCGCATGGCTGCGCCCGGTGAAACGGACGAGGTCGTCGATGGTCTTCTGGCCTGGGGTGGAGAGTTCCTCCATCGGCAGCGGCTGCTCCACCTCTGCGCGTGGCTTACGGAACTCGGCCTTCTCGGCGTTGGCCGCGTAGCCACAGTGGTCGCAAATCAGCGCCGTGTCTTCGCCGATGTCGGTGAGGAATAGGAACTCCTGCGAATCCTTGCCGCCGATCGCGCCGGAGTCGGCCTGCACTTGCACCACCGGCACCCCGCACCGGCGGAAGATGTTGTGATAGGCCGTCACCATGGCATCGTAGCTGGCGTCCAGGCCGCCAGCGTCGGCATCGAAGGAATACAGGTCCTTCATGATAAACTCACGCACGCGGATCAAGCCGCCGCGCGGGCGTGGCTCATCGCGGAACTTGGTCTGCAACTGGTAGAGGCGCTGTGGCAAGTCACGGTACGACTGCACGTTGCGCCGGACCAGGTCGGTGATGACCTCTTCGTGGGTGGGACCGAGCACCATCCAGCGCTCGCGCCGGTCTTGCAGGGTGTACAGGCCGGAGAATGTATCGAACCGGCCAGACTCCTCCCACAGCTCGCGCGGCTGGATGCCGGGCATGTGTAGTTCCTGGCCCTCGGCGGCGTTCATCTCTGCGCGGATGATCTCCTGCACCCGCCGCGCTACGTCCCAGCCGAGGGGCAGCCACGAGTACACCCCGGCGGCCAGTTGCTCCACTAGGCGGGCACGCAGCAGCAGCATGTGATTGTCGGTCTCGGCCTCGGCGGGCGCCTGGCGCAAAGTCTTGCCAAACAGTCTCGAAAGGCGCACACGATCCTCCTGCTGCCGGCTCCGCATGGGTAGCCGCCCGTGTTTGAGCGTAGGTGAGACGGGGCTGACGAGCAACGGCAGGTGCCGGTCAGAGATCGGCTTCCGGCTCCAGCACCGGCAGGACGGCCGGCAACGCCTCTGGGTACTTGATGCCAGCGCCGGTGTTGAGCAGGAGCACGCGAGCATCGGCCGGCAGCCAGCCACTGTCGCGCAGCCGCATGACAGCAGCCAGGTTTGCTGCCCCCTCAGGGCAGATCAGCAGACCCTCTACCTGTGCCATCCGCTGCAGGGCAGCAAGGATTTCGGTGTCTGACACGGCAACGCAGACGCCGCCGGTTTCTCGCACCGCCTGCAATACAATGAAGTCACCCAGCGCCTTGGGCACGCGGATACCGCTAGCCACCGTCGCAGCGCCCTCCCAGAAGTCGGAGTCCTGCCGCCCGGCCTCCCAGGCACGCACCAGCGGCGCACAGCCCTCCGCCTGCACCGCGACCAGCCGCGGCCGGCAGTGCTGTGGCAGCCAGCCGATTGCCCGTAATTCGTCCAGCGCCTTCCAAATGCCGATCAGCCCCACACCACCGCCGGCAGGGTACAAGATCACGTCCGGCGGGTCCCAGCCACTCTGCTCGGCAATCTCCAAGCCCATCGTCTTCTTGCCTTCGATGCGGTACGGCTCCTTCAGGGTGGAGGCATCGAACCAACCATGCTGTGCCACCGCACGGGCGACGATGCGCCCGGCATCGGAGATCAACCCCCGCACCAAGCGGACGTCTGCGCCGCAGGCGGCGGCCTCGCGCTGGTTGATCAGCGGTGCATCAACGGGCATGACGATGTGCGCCCGCATCCCCGCCCGCGCGCCGTACGCAGCCCAGGCGCCACCCGCGTTGCCCGCCGTCGGCATGGCGAACTCCGTCACGCCGAGTTCCCTTGCGCGCGATACGCCGCAGGCGGCGCCACGCGCCTTGAAGCTGCCGGTAGGGTTGAGGCCTTCATCCTTGAGGAGCAACCCAGGCAGGCCGAGCTGCGCACCCAGCCGTTCCAGTGGCATGATCGGCGTCCATCCTTCGCCGAGCGTAACGACACCGGCCGGGTCCTCGACCGGCAGAAACTCGGCGTAGCGCCACATGCTCGCGGGGCGGCCGCCGAGATCTTCGCGACGGAGGGAGGCAGCGATTGCCGGTAGATCGTAGCGAACCAGTAGCGGCGACCCGCAGGCGCAGAGGTTGTGCAACGCCCGGGCCTCGTAACGCTGCGCACACCGCGCGCACTCAAGGTGTGACAGAAACGACACAGCCAGCCTCCAGGACGGCGTATCACGGGACAGCGGCTCTACGCTTGTGCCGTTTCTCCAAGAATGCCCGCGTCGCGCAACACACCGATCGCCCTGGCGAGCAGGGGCTCCGGCTCCCGCTGATCAATCTCCAGTGTGCGAGGCACGTCCGGCGGCAGGGCCGCGGCGATGTACCCCCAGTTGACATCGCCATTACCAGGAGCGCGATGGTCGACGATACCCCGCACGTCGTGCAGGTGACACCCGACCAGCAAGGGAGCGAGGCGTGCCAGGGTTTCCGGGGCGTTGATCAGTCCCAGCCGGTGCTGAACCTCGGCATGGCCGGTGTCATGCCAGTAGCCGGCCTCACTACGACTGTACTCGGCGAGCAGATCTGCGGTCTCAGCCGCCGAGGGAATCTCGTGGAAGTGCAGCCGGTTCTCCAGCCCGATGACCACACCGTGGCGGGCGGCGGCGGCCACCAGCTCCGCAAGCGAGCGGCGGGCAGCAGCCAGATGCGGACCGACGGCCCTGGCACGATGCTGACGGGCTGCGGCGGCAGTGCTTGCCGCGCGGGCGGTGGCGATCAGGCCAATGTTGAACAGCGAACGCAGCTCGGTCTCCTCGTCCAGCGGCCGTGGCAGGCCACCAAGATGCACCACCACATAGTGCGCGCCGCATCGGGCGGCATAGTCAATCGTGCGGTGATGGTGCTCGACGGCCTCGGCCCGTTCCTCCTCGTCGGTGGACGCCAGGTTGAGGGCGCTGTTCCGGCCGCCGCCCCGCGCCGGCATCAGTGGACAGGGAGCGTGCAGGCTGGGTACCGGCAACCCGCCGCTGTGCAGCAGCGCCTCCAGGCCGCCGGCATCGGTGGAGTGGGAGACCTCGATGCCTGTATAGCCCGCGGCTTGTGCGATGCGGGCAAAGGCTGAGAAGTCGGCGTCAAATCGCTGTTGCTGCGCCCACATCGTGGACAGCGCGGGTCCGGGCATGATCACTCCGGGGGAAGGCGCTATTTGAACGGGCTCTCGCCGTTCACAATGCGCAGGATGTCAACGTATGAGATGACGACGACCAGGCCGATCAGCAACACAAAGCCGGCCACGTGCACCAGTGCTTCCTTCTCAGGTGGCACGCGCTTGCCGCCGCGCAACACCTCAACCAGGACGAACATGATCCGCCCGCCGTCCAGCATCGGCAGAGGCAGGAGGTTGATGATGGCGAGGTTGATGCTGAGCAGCGCCGCCAGTTCGAGCAATGCCACCCAGCCGGCCTGCTTGACCACTTCGCCGGTCACCTGCGCGATGCCGATCGGCCCCGAGACCTCAGGCGCGTTCCGTGCCTTCCACCAGGAGATCACCTGGTTGCGCGCCAGTACCAGCGACTCCGCAGTGGAGCGCACGCCCATCGGCACCGCCTCCCAGATGGGGTAGGAGCGTTCCTCAGGGTTGTTCCCCAACTGCGTCAGCGAAATCCCGGTGAATCCCTGACCCTTGGGCGGCGCCCAGCGACCGTAGACATCGGTTGTGTAGTCTTCGCTGCCGGCAGAGACGCCGCGGCCGGTGCCGGGATTGGGACGGCGCAGATCCCAGGTCATAGTCGTGCCCTGGCCGAGGGCGATGTAGCGCTGGGCATCGAGCATGTTCTCGATCTTGCGGCCGTTGACGCGCAGGATCTGATCGCCCGTCTTGATACCGGCCGCTTCAGCAGGGGAGCCGGGGTTGACCTTATCGACGACGACACGACCAAGCGGCACCTCTCGCGGCACCATGAACATCGCTGCAAAGAGCGCAACCGGCAGCATCACGTTCATCAGTGCCCCGGAGGCAAGCACGACGATGCGCACCCAGGCAGGCTTCGCCGCTAAGCTCCGCGGATCGGTGGGGTCTTCTTCGCCGAGCAGGCGCACGAAGCCACCCAGCGGTAGCCAGTTGATCGTGTAATCGGTCCCTCGGAGCTTCTTCCCCCAGATACGGGGCGGATAGCCGATGCCGAACTCCAGGACCGTGACGCCGGCCGCCTTCGCCGTGAGGAAGTGACCCAACTCGTGTACAACGACCAGGAACACCATCACCACGAGGAATGGCAGCACGGATTGCAGCAAGGTGGCCATAGGGCTCGCGTTTCCGTTCCAGGGCGAACGCGCTCTAGGCCGCGCCCACCATCAACTCCCATGCTACACGCCGCGCCCAAGCATCGGCGTCCAGAATCGCGGAGAGATCGTCATCGGCGGATGGCTGGTGCGCTTCCAGGGCGCCTTCAATCACCTGGGGAATCGCCGTGAAGCCGATACGTCCCTCGACAAAGGCGGTCACCGCCACTTCATCGGCAGCCGCCAGCACCGCAGGATATGTCTGCCCTTGCCGGCCCGCCTCCATCGCCAGCGCCAGGCAGGGATACCGGCCAAGATCCGGCGCCGCGAAGTGCAGTGCGGTCAGCGCCGCGAGATCGAGCCGGGGCACCAGCTCGCTGGGCAGCCGGTCTGGGTAGGTAAGCGCACACTGGATCGGCAGCAGCATCGACGGCATGCCCAGCTGCGCCTTCACCGAGCGATCGGTGAACTCCACCAACGAGTGTACGATGCTCTCGCGATGCATCAGCACATCGATCCGCTCCACCGGCACATCGAACAGCCAGCGGGCCTCTATCGTCTCCAGCCCCTTGTTGAACAACGTAGCCGAGTCTATCGTCACCTTCTGGCCCATGCGCCAGGTCGGGTGACGAAGCGCGCGCTCGGGCGTCACGGCTGCTAATTCGGCTTCGGGCACGTCGCGTAGCGCCCCCCCAGAGGCGGTGAGGATCAGCCGCGAGATCCCCGCCGCCGGCTCTCCCCACAGGCACTGCCATATCGCAGAGTGTTCGCTGTCGACCGGCCGCAATTCGCCACCGCCACTCTGGGCAGCTGCCCTCACGAGTGCGCCAGCCATCACCAGCGCTTCTTTATTCGCCAGCGCGACGATTTTTCCGGCGCGCAGCGCCGCCAGTAGCGCTTCGAGCCCGGCCGCCCCGGCCGTAGCGGCGACGACGATGTCAACATCGGGATGCTGCACAACCTCCGTTGCTGGCACCTGACAGGCGCCCGACCGCTGCTCGGTGTCCAGCGGAGCGGAGGCGGCCACAAGCTGCGGCCGGAATTCGTGCGCCTGCGCGGCCAGCAAATCGGTGTTGCGGCCGGCAGCGAGGGCAATCACACGGAAACGGGGGGCAAGAGCGCGGATAACGTCAAGCGTCTGCGTCCCGACCGAACCCGTACAGCCCAGGACGGCGACGCCGGTCACTCGATGATCCATCGTGCAACGTAGTATACCACCGGTGCCACGAACAGAATGCTATCGAGCCGGTCCATCACCCCGCCATGGCCGGGAAACAGGTGGCCCATGTCCTTGACGCCCAGCGAGCGCTTGACCAGCGACTCTGCCAGGTCGCCGGTAATCGAGCAGGCGGCGGCAACGAAGCCCAACGCTGCGTGCGCCGGCAGTTCCCCGTCAAGCGACAGGATGGCGCCAAGTGTTACCGCCGCAGCGCAGGCAGACACCAGACCGCCCACTGCACCGGAGATGGTCTTGCCGGGGCTGACGTGCGGCGCCAGCTTGCGCCCGCCGATGGCGCGCCCAGTGAAGAAGGCGCCGGTATCCGCTGCGAAGGTGGTGAACAGGGCGAGGCCGACCCAGCGGGCGCCGTCCGTCAGCTCGCGCAGCAGGACCAGGTGACAGCCGAGGATGCCGGTGTACGCCACCGCGCCGATGGCTGCTGTCCAGCGCGCGAAGCCATGTTCGGTTTCGGCGCGAAACACCACGATCGCCAGGGTCAGCGCCACGGTGAGGGCCATCGCCGCCAGCGGGCCCTGGGGCGACTGTGCGGCGGCGATGGCACACGCCCCGGCCCCGGCAGCAGCAGTCCAGGCGAGCACATCGCCACGGGCCATGGCCGCCGCTCGGCAGATTTCCGTGGTGGCCAGCGCCAACACGCCGGCAGCTACCAGCGTGAATAGGAGACCGCCCGCCCAGTTGACCAGCAGCAGTGCCGGGATGCCGGCCGCGGCCGTTGCCACGCGCAGCAACAACTCGTTCGGCCGGCGCTTCCCAGCATCAGCCGCCGTCAATGGAGGTGCTCCGTCTGCGCCTGCGATTCGGGGAGCCTTGTACCGCGCCGAACTTGCGGGTACGGCGGGCGTAGTCCGACAGCGCCAGATCCACCTGCTCGGCATCGAAGTCCGGCCACAGCACCGGGGTCGCGTACAGCTCGGAGTAGCTGGCCTGCCAGATGAGGAAGTTGGACAGCCGCAGTTCGCCGGCTGTGCGAATAACCAGGTCCGGGTCAGGGATGCCTGCCGTGAAGAGGTTGGACGAAACCAGCGCCTCGTCAACGGCATCGGCCGGCACGCCGGAGGTGATAATGCGGCGGATGGCCTGGACGATATCGTCACGACCGCCGTAGTTGAAGGCGACACAGACCGTCATCCCGGTGTTGGCGGCTGTCAGGTCGAGCGCTTCCAGCACCTGGGCACGCAAGTCGTCCGGGAGCGCATCCAGGTGGCCGAAGTGGAGCAGGCGGATGTTGTTCTTGTGGAGGTTCTTGACCTCCTTGCGCAGCGCCAGCGCCAGCACCTTCATCAGCGCTCGCACCTCGCCCGCGGGCCGGGACCAGTTCTCGGTCGAGAAGGCGTAGAGGGTCAGGTACCCGACGCCGCGCTGGGCAAACTGGGCGATCACCCGGCGGATGTTCTCCGTGCCGGCACGGTGCCCGGACTGGCGGGACTTGCCGCGCGCTTCGGCCCACCGGCCGTTGCCGTCCATGATGATGGCGACATGCCGGGGGATGGCGGCCGGCTCATGGGCGGTGGTGGCCGCCGTCGCGGTCATGGTTTGCTCCGTGTCTGTAAGTGCGTTCGCCACCGCGCTACGCACAGCGGCGTAGCGGCCGCGGCTAGACCTCCATCAGTTCCGCTTCCTTGTCCCGTCCGGCCTTGTCAACTTCCGCGATGAACTGATCCGTGGTCTTCTGCAGTTGTTCAGTGGCGCGGCGGGCTTCATCCTCCGCCGCCTCCTTGCTCTTCTCAAGCTTCCGAATCTCGTCGTGCGCGTCACGGCGAATGTTGCGAATTGCGACGCGTCCCTCTTCGACGCGCTTGTGCACCATCTTGGCCAGATCCTTGCGCCGCTGCTCCGTCAATTGTGGCAGGATGAGGCGGATGACGGCGCCGTCGTTCGAGGGAGTGATTCCCAGATCAGACTTCTGAATCGCCTTTTCAATGGCGTTGAGGGCGGCGCGGTCCCACGGCTGAATGACGATCATGCGGCTCTCGGGCACGGTGACGTTCCCAAGTTGGTTCACCGGCATTGGGGAGCCGTGGTACTCAACCCGCACGTGATCGATCAGGGAAGCGGAGGCGCGACCGGTACGGATCGCCTGCAGGTCCTTGCGCAGCGCCTCAACGGCCTTCTGCATCCGATCTTTCGCGCCCGCCTGCACGTCCTTGAGCATACGCCACCCCTAGCTTCGTGTTGCCGGAACACGCCCGACGTTACGGATTTTATCGCACGCGGCGTGCGCGTCACTCCCCCAGCAGTACCGACTCGCGGTGGCTGACGTGAGTGCCACCCGAGTTGCCGGCTACTGCCTGGATGATGCTGTCCGGGGCTGCCAGGTCGAACACCTCGATCGGCAGGTCATTCTCCATACACAGCGATAGCGCCGTGGAATCCATCACGCCCAGCCGCCGGCTCAGCGCTTCGATGTAGCTCAGCCGCTCGTACTTGCGTGCCGTGCGCACCGACCGCGGGTCGGCGTCGTAGACGCCATCGACGCCGTTCTTGGCCATCAGCAGCACCTCGGCGCCGGTTTCAATGGCGCGCAGCGCAGCGGCGGTGTCGGTGGTCATGAACGGGTTGCCGGTGCCGGCCGCGAAGATCACGACGCGGCCTTTCTCCAGGTGGCGAATGGCGCGACGGCGAATGTACGGCTCGGCGACGGCCTGGATGTTGATCGCGCTTTGCGTGCGCACTGTGACGCCGCTGTTCTCCAGCGTGTCCTGCAACGCCAGCGCATTCATCACCGTTGCCAGCATGCCTGCGTAGTGGGCTGTGGCGGTCTCCATGCCGAGCGCCGGGGCAACCGTGCCACCACGCCAGAAATTGCCGCCGCCAACCACCACGGCCACCTGCACGCCGGCGCCGATTACCGCCTTGATCTGGGCCGAGATGCCCGCCAGGGTGTCGCTATCGATACCAAACGCTTCGTCGCCCATCAAGGCTTCGCCGCTAAGCTTGACGAGGACACGACGATAGCGAGGCTCGGACACAGCGCACCTCAACTGGACCACTGCAACCTGCGATGTGACCGGCAGCGTGGCCGGCTCGCTGGCAGGATATTGACCGCTACTGGCCGATGGCGAAGCGGGCGAAGCGCCCGATCACGACTTTCTCACCGGTCTTTGCGCTGGTGTCGGTGACCATCTGGCCGATGGTCTTGCTCGGCTCGCGCACGAACGGCTGCTCCAGCAGCACCACATCTTTCGGGTCGCTATCGTCACCCACCGGAATCTGATCTTTGGAGAGGAACTTCGGGTTCATCGAAGCGACTTGGAGAGCGACATCCTTGGCGAGTTGCTTGAAGTCGTCGGTGCGCGCCACGAAATCTGTCTCGCAGTTGAGCTCGACCAGTGCACCAAGGGTACTGTTGTGGTGGATGTAGCTGACGACCGTGCCGGCCGCCGTGTCGCGTTCGGCACGTTTGGCGGCGCGGGCAATGCCGGCGGCCTGAATGATCTTCTGGGCGCGGGCGATATCCCCATCCGCCTCTTCCAGCGCGCGCTTGCAGTCCATTACTCCCGCGCCGGTCAGTTCGCGCAGTTGTTTGATCTGGTCGTTGGTGACGGCCACCGTTTGTTCTCCTCGTTGTCGGGGGATCACCCGTTCATGAAACCGCCCCGGGCAGCCGGGGCGGGCGGGCTATGCGTCATCGTCCGCCGGAGCGGGAGGTTCATCATCAGGCGAGAAGCTCGCCTCGGTGATACTGGCCAGCTCCGAGGTATCCGCACCCGGCTCGACTTCCGCTGCCGCGCCGGCGTCACGCACCGTCTGGCCGTCAATCACGGCATCGGCCATCTTGGCGGTCAGCAGCTTCACGGCCCGGATCGCGTCATCATTGGAAGGAATGGGATAGTCGATCTCGTCGGGGTCAGAGTTCGTGTCGCACATCGCCACGATGGGAATGCGCATCCGCAGCGCCTCCAGCGTTGCGTTGCGCTCCTTGGGCGGGTCGACGATAAACAGTGCGTCCGGCAAGCGCGTCAGATCCTTGATACCGCCAAAGTGCCGGTTGAGCCGCTCAATCTCCTCGTCGATCTTGAGCTGCTCTTTCTTGGGTAGCACTTCGAATTCGCCCCGCTCGCGCGCGTTCTCCAAGCGGACCAGGTGTTCGACGCGCGACTGGATAGTCTGGAAGTTGGTGAGCGTTCCGCCCAGCCAGCGGTTGTTGACAAAGGGCATTCCGCAGCGGATAGCCTCGGACTCCACTGCCTCTTGGGCCTGCTTCTTCGTGCCGACAAACAGAACGACCTTGCCGGCGGCTGCCATCTCGCGCACGTAGTCGTATGCGCTGTTGAGGCGTTGCACGGTTTGCTGAAGGTCGATGATGTGGATTCCGTTGCGCTCGGTGAAGATGAAACGGCGCATGCGCGGGTTCCACTTGCGGGTTTGATGGCCGAAGTGCACACCCGCTTCGAGTAGTTGCTTCATAGACACCAGTGGCGGCATACGATTCATACTCCTGGATCGGACATCACAGATTTGCCCCGGCGTCACCGGGGCAGACGTCCGCGGTTTTACCCATCGCCACCGCCAAGGGTAGCAGCCGCACACCCTGAGGGCAACCGATTTCAGCTGACTCTGTGAACATTTGTTAGCAGCGCTTGAGCAGGAGTGCTAACTGTGATAAGGTCATGCGGCAGTGTCTGTCTTCCGGGAGGATGACCGGTGCCCAAGTACGACTATCGTTGCTCCGCCTGCAGCCGCGTGTACGAGAAGCGCGAGGGCTTTGACGCGCCGGTGCTCCAGCAGTGTCCGCATTGCCAGGGTGAAGCGCGGCGCGTGCTGACTCCACCCGCCATCGTCTTCAAGGGTAGCGGCTGGTACAAGACCGACAGCCGCGGCGGCGAGCCGGTGACGGGAAGCGCTGCTTCCTCACCAACGCCCCCGACGGCAGAAACCAGCACCAAGAGTGAGGCGCCTGCTGAGAGCCCGGCTAGCGCGGCGGCGGACTGATTCCCACCTGCGGCCCCAGCTCCCTGAGAATGCGTCGGTCCCGGCAATGACGGGCGCAGATGTGGCTTGGAGTACACATGCGGGCGGTGATCCAGCGCGTCAGCTCCGCTGCCGTCCGCGCTGGTGGGGCGATTACCGGCGAGATCGACCGCGGTCTGGTGGTGCTGCTCGGCGCCGCCCACAGCGACACCGACGCCGACGCGACGCTGCTGGCGCGCAAGATTGCCGATCTCCGCATCTTCAGCGACGCAGCGGGCAAGTTCAATCTCTCTCTGCTCGATACCGGCGGCGCAGCGCTGGTGGTGTCGCAGTTCACCCTGTTTGCCGACACACGAAAGGGGCGCCGGCCTAGCTTCACCGCGGCTGCACCGCCCGAGCAGGCATCTCAGCTGGTGGACCAGTTCGTGGCAGCGCTGGGCGCGCTGGGGGTGCCGGTCGCGACTGGCGTCTTCGGCGCGCACATGGAGGTCACGCTTGTGAACGACGGACCGGTCACGATCACGCTGGACACAATGGTCTGGACAGCACGGAGATAAGCCGGTAACTAAGGGTGTGGATACGCGTTGTTCTAAGTACAACCACATTGAGGTCGATGCCGTGCCCAGCCTGCCGTTCCGCCCGGGCCGCCGTACCGTCCTGCGCGCTATTGCCGCTTCATCCATCGCCCTGTTTCTCCCGTACGCGTCCGGCTCCGGCCCGATACGCCGGGCCATGGCCGAGACGGAGGACGGGGCAATTCCCCTGGCTATCCCATCCGACGTGAGCGATGGCGAGCAATGGGTGGATGTGAACCTGACCGAGCAGGCAGCGGTGGCTATGGTCGGGTATGACTGGGTACACGTTGCGCTGGCGACGACCGGCAAGGACGGGTGGGAGACGCCGGAAGGACACTATCGCATTGTCCGGCGTGTCTATAACGAAACGATGACCTCAGCAGCGCTCAACATCACGGATCCAAGTGACCAGTATGTGCTAACGGACGTGCTCTTCACCCAGTACTTCACCTGGGAAGGGCACGCGCTCCATCTCAACTACTGGCGCCCGGACAGCGTGTTCGGGTATGAGCGCACCAGCCATGGCTGTGTGGGGCTGCGCATGGGCGATGCGCGCTTCTTTTGGGATCACCTCGTCACCGGCTCACGCGTCGTGGTCCACGCCTGACGGACGGCGCGACCCGCTGGTGCTAAGTGGCTGGGGCGGGCACGGCCACCTCGCCTGAAAGTGACCATGGGCTGGTGTGGCTGATGCGAACCTCAATGACCGCCCCCGCCGCCGCTGTGCCCTCAAAGTGAACAAGCTTACCTGAGCGCGTCCGGCCGAAGAGGCGGCCATCACGCTCTCCGCGACCTTCGACCAGTACCGGCTGCGTCGTGCCGAACAGCCCGCGGTTGATCTCGCCCGCAATGCGCTCCTGCAGGTGCTCAACCGCGCGCAGCCGTTCCTTCTTCACATCCTCCGGCACCGCGTCCTCCAGCTTGCGCCAGGCAAATGTGCCCGGCCGCGGTGAGTACATGGCGACGTGCACTTTGTCAAAACGTAGCTCTTCCAGCAGCCGGTAGGTCGATGCAAATTGGGCGTCCGTCTCTCCAGGGAAGCCGACGATGATATCCGTGGTGATGCCCGCCTGGGGCATCAGCGATCGGACCTTTGCGATGCGGTCGCGGAACTGCGCCACCGTGTATCCCCGCCGCATCGCCGACAGGACCGCATCATCGCCGGATTGCACGGGCAGGCTGAACCACTCGCATACCTTGTCCAGCTGTGCGATGCCCTCGAGGATGCGGTCGGTCATATCCGGCGGGTAGGATGTCAGGAAGCGGATGCGTTCCAGGCCCGGCAGACTGTGGATGGCACCCATCAAGTCGCTGAGGTCGGGACGGCCGTCGAGGTCGTGGCCATACGCTTCGACGGTCTGTCCCAGAAGCGTCACCTCGCGCACACCCCGGCGCACGAGCGCAGCGACCTCGTGCACAACCTCGTCTCGTGGCCTCGAACGCTCCCGGCCGCGCCGGAGCGGCACGATACAGTAGGTGCAGAACTTGTCGCAGCCCTCGATCACCGGCACATAGGCCAGTTGCCCCTGAGGCTCGCTCACCGTTTCCGGCCAGAACTCGCCGCCGAGCTGCGCGGGATCAGAGCCGAGCGCCAGCAGGATGTCATCGAAATGCTGCGGGCGGGCGAACACGTCGACGTAGGGGAAGCGCTTCTGCAAATCGGCAGTGCGCTGGCCGACCATGCAGCCCATCAGTGCCACGGTCATCTCAGGCCGGCGGGCCTTGAGCTTCTTCAGCCGGCCGAGTTTCGAGACGGCGCGATCCTCGGCGCCCTGGCGCACCGCACAGGTGTTGAGCACCACTACATCGGCGCTGCCGGCATCGGCCACGGCCTCAAAGCCGAGCCGCTCCAGTCCGGCGCCGAGCTTGGCGGAATCGGCCACGTTCATCTGACAGCCCACGGTCCAGATGTGGTACTTCATCGGCTTGTTGCTCCGGCGACAGGGGTGGACGATGCGACGAGGGAGAGGAGCGAGGGCGAGGCCCCCTGTCTCCTCTCCCTCATTGCCTGTCTGTACCGTGGCGGAGGGACTGGGATTCGAACCCAGGTACCCCTTTCGGGGCTCCCGCTTAGCAGGCGGGCGCACTAGACCACTATGCGATCCCTCCGGGCGCAGGCGGCGCGATCGGTACGCACGCGTCGTACGTACTATAGCAGTCCCTCGCCGCCGCGCTCAACGACGCATCCCCTCGCCCCCAACGAACGGTTACGCTGAGCACGACCCATCGCATCGCCATCGGAGGAGCCGTGACGGATCGACGCCCCATCACCTTTGAGGATATCGCCGCGTTGCCCGCACCCGGCATGAACGTGCCGGTGGACCTGAAGTTCCGCGCCGATGGCGGCGTGCTCACATACCTCTACAGTTCTGCGGGCACGTTGACGCGTGAACTGTGGGCGCTGGATATCGCCACCGGCGCGGAGCGCCGCCTCCTGCAGCCACCGGCGGCCGAGCAATCGCTCACCAGGGAAGAGGAGTTGCGGCGCGAGCGCCAGCGGCAGCAGGCAGGCGGCGTCACCGGCTATGCGTGGAGTGAGACCGGCGATGTCCTATTGGTGCGCAGCGGCGGCGCCGTCTTTGTCCGTCGCGGTGCGACAGGTGAACTGCTCCCGGTCGGTGACGGGCCCGGCGTCGTTGATCCCAGACTCAATCGTGACGGATCGGCCGTCGCCTATGTGCAGGATGGCGAGCTGTACGTGCAGGACATCATGAAAACGGGACAGCCGCCGCGCCGGCTCACCTGGGATGCCTCTGCAGCCGACACCTGGGGCGACCGTGTCCGGACCAACGGGCTCGCCGAGTTTGTTGCACAGGAGGAGATGCACCGCTTCTCCGGGTTCTGGTGGTCGCCGGACGGCGACACGATCGCGTTTGAGCAGGCCGACAGCAGCCAAATCCCGCTGTACGTCATCAACCACCCGGGAACCGATGACGTCCAGATGGAGGCGCACCGCTACCCATTCGCCGGGAACGACAACGCACGCTGGCGGCTCGGTGTGGTTCGGGCATCTGGGGGTGACGTTCGCTGGCTGGCTAGCAGCGACGATGCCGAGTATCTGGCGCGGGTACAGTGGACACCCGACGGGCACGTGGTGGTGCAACTCCAGTCGCGTGATCAGCGGTCGGTTGAGGTACGCCGCTATGATCCAGTCAGCGGCAGAGGCGAAGTCTTGTGGGCAGAGCAGTGTGATCCCTGGGTCAATCTCACCGATGACCTCCACGCTGTCCAGCTGCCCGACGCGGCGCGCCACGACTACACATTCATCTGGACGTCAGAACGCACCGGCAAGCGGGAGCTCTACCGGTATGGCCGCGACGGCAGCCTGCAGGGCCAGATCTCCCAAGGACACATCTTCATCGATGAGGTGCGCTCGGTCGACGCCGCGGGCGGTTGGGTGTATGTCGAGGGATGGCGGACATCGCCGGTCGAACGGCAACTGTTTCGGATCAACCTGGCCGGCGGCCGGACAGAGCAAATCACGCAAGTCCGCGGCACCCATCGAACCGTGATCGCGCCCCAGGCGGGGGTATTCGCTGACCTCCATCACAGCCTGGAGTCGCCGCCGCGTGCTGCGCTGCTGCGTCTGGACGGCGCCGCCGAGCTTGCGGTGCTCCAACGTGACGCACCCGCCGATGATCGGCTTGCCACGCTGAACCTGCCACCGCCGCAGCTCGTGGAAGTCGCGACACGCGACGGCGAGACGCTGCATGCCGCCGTGTACCGGCCTGGCGGTCTAGCGCCGGGGCACCTGGCCCCGGTGGTCGTCGATGTCTACGGTGGACCGCACGCGCAGCAGGTGGCGGAC
The DNA here is from genome assembly GCA_963170165.1 of Chloroflexota bacterium. GTDB lineage: Bacteria > Chloroflexota > Dehalococcoidia > CAUJGQ01 > CAUJGQ01 > CAUJGQ01. The sequence continues at coordinate 88,847 of CAUJGQ010000094.1, forward strand.
GCGTGGTCGTTGACCGTGGACCTCCGGGCACAGCACCTGGCGGCTTCCGGGTTCGTTGTGTTCGTGATTGACAACCGCGGTTCCGCGCGGCGCGGCCTGAGATTTGAAGCGCCGATCGCGGGCAACCTGGGCGACCTGGAGGTACGCGACCAAGTCGATGGCGTTCGGGCGCTGTGTGCGCAATTCCCGGAGGCTGATGCCGCCCGCGTCGGCATCTACGGCTGGTCGTATGGCGGTTACCTGGCGCTGATGTGCCTGGCACGGGCGGCGGACGTGTTCAAGGCGGCCGTGGCGGGCGCACCGGTGACGCACTGGGATGGTTACGACACCCACTACACCGAGCGCTACATGGGCCACCCTGAGCAGAACGAGGCCGGCTATCGCATCAGCGCGGTGATGACGCACGCCGCCGCCATCCGGGGGCCGCTGCTCATCGTGCATGGCATGATCGATGAGAACGTCCACTTTCGTCACTCAGGGCGCCTGGTGGGCACGCTGATACACGCCGGTATCCCGCATGAGACGCTCTTCTTCCCGGAGGAGCGCCACGGCCCGCGCCGCGAGCAGGATAAGGCGTACCTCGAACGCCACATCGCGGAGTTCTTTGGCCGGGCGCTGCGACCCTGACACCTGGGCCGCAGCTCATCCCGCACCGTTGTAGCGAGGGGGTTGGCTGCAGCGGGCCGCCGGCGCCTCGACGACGAGGACGGCCGGCGGCCACAGACGGGAAAGGTGCCAGTTCTCAACGGGCTAGAGCATGCCGCGCTCGTGCAGCACCCGCTTCATCGTGACGCCGATCTCAGCCGGGCTGTCGACGACGGTCGCACCGGCATCGGCCAGTGCCGCCTTCTTGGCAGCAGCGGTGCCTTGATTACCGGAGATAATGGCGCCGGCGTGGCCCATGCGGCGGCCGGGAGGTGCGGTGCTTCCGGCAATGAAGGCCACGACCGGCTTCTTGACGTGCGCCTTCAGATACGCTGCCGCCTCCTGCTCGGCGGTACCGCCGATTTCACCGATGAGCACGATGGCGGCAGTGTCGGGGTCAGCGTTGAACATCTCCAGCGCCTCACGCTGTGTGGTACCGATTACCGGGTCACCACCGACGCCGACACACGACGACTGGCCCACGCCGTTCGCCGTCAGTTGGGCCACTGCCTCATACACCAGCGTCCCAGAGCGCGAGATGACACCCACGCTGCCAGGGGTGAACACGTCGCCGGGCATGATGCCGACGCGGGTGTGCGTGCCCGGGGTGATGAGCCCGGGGCAGTTTGGGCCGATCAAGCGGGTGCCTGAGCCCGCCAGCGTGCGCTTGACCATCACCATGTCGAGGGCGGGAACACCTTCGGTGATGCACACCACCAGCGGGATGGCGGCCGCCGCGGCCTCCAGGATGGCGTCGGCGGCCCCGGGGGCGGGCACAAAGATAATCGAGACGTTCGCGCCGGTTTCGCTGACCGCCTGCGCAACGGTATTGAACACCGGTACCTTTTCGTCGAATACCTGGCCGCCGCGGCCAGGGGTCACACCTGCAACGACGTTGGTGCCGTAGGCGATGGAGCGGCGGGCATGCTGGCTACCCTCACCACCGGTGATGCCCTGCACCAAGAGCCTTGTGTTCTCGTCAACTAGTACGCTCATGAAGTACCTCGTAGCTGCTGCACGTCGCACGAGCAGCCCGGCGGGAGCCATGCGGCGGCGAATCGGCAATGCAGCGGGCTGGCCGCGAGTGTCACAGCCCCTGTACGGCGGCAACGGCTTTGCGCGCGGCCTCGCCGAGGTCGTCGGCGGTGATCACGGGCAGTCCCGACTCAGCGATGATGCGCTTGCCTTCCTCCACGTTGGTCCCGGCCAGCCGCACGACGATCGGGAAGTTCGGTAGATCGAGCTGGCGCTTCGCCTCGACGACGCCGGTGGCGATCACGTCGGTGCGCGCCATACCGCCGAAGATGTTGATCAGTACGCCCTTGACTGCTTTGTCTTTGGTCATGATCTTGAAGGCACTGACCACGCGCTGCGGGTCGTTGACGGTGCCGATGTCCAGGAAGTTGGCGGGCTCGCCCCCGGCAAGCTTGATGACGTCCATAGTGGACATGGCCAGCCCAGCGCCGTTCACCACGCAGCCGATGTTGCCATCGAGCTTGATGTAGTTGTTGATGCCCATCTCCTGGGCTTCAACCTCGAGCGGGTCTTCCTCGTCCTTGTCGCGCATCGCGGCGATGTCGGGGCGACGATACAGCGCGTTGTCGTCAATGGTCACCTTGGCGTCCAGCGCGAGCACCCGGCCATCATTGGTGACGACCAACGGGTTGATCTCCACCAGTGAGGCATCAGACGCCGTATACGCCCGGTACACGCCATTGAACACCGTCAACGCCTGGCGCAACTGATCACCGGACAAACCCAGCGCGTAGGCGAGCTTGCGGCCGTGATAGGCCTGATAGCCGGATGCCGGATCAATCACCACGCGGTGGATCTCTTCTGGCCGGGTGGCGGCCACCTCCTCGATGTCCATGCCGCCGGCCGGCGAGGCGATGAACACCAGGCCGCCGGCTGCGCTATCCAGTAGCAAGCTGAGGTAGAGCTCCCGAGCGATGTCGGTCTGCTCGGCGATCAGCACGCTCTTCACCTTCTGGCCCTGCGCCCCGGTCTGAGGGGTTACAAGCTGCATGCCGATGATGTCCGCAGCGCGCTGTTCGGCCTCAGCGGGTGAGCTGGCGAGCTTGACCCCGCCGCCCTTCCCTCGGCCACCGGCGTGGATCTGCGCCTTGACGACGACCTTACCGCCCAGCTCCTCGGCGATCTGGCGGGCCTGGGCCGGTGACGTCGCCACCCGCCCGGCCGGCAACGGCACACCGAACTGGGCGAGGATTTCCTTCGCCTGGTATTCATGCAGCTTCATGCATCACCCCTACGTGCGGTGGGTTGCGGTGGTGGGTTAGTGGCGCCGGCGATGGCCGGCCGGCGGAGGGAGTGGGATTCGAACCCACGGGCAGGCGGAACCTGCCGGCGGTTTTCAAGACCGCTGCCTTCAACCACTCGGCCACCCCTCCGCTGTCGAGTGTAGGGGCCGCACGTTCTACGGGCAAAGCGAGCATCGCCGCCGAGCCGTCACGTCACAGAGCCGTCACAGCCTCGCGGAATGTGCAAGGCATTTGATACGCTTACGAGGGATTGCGGTAGCTGGCCCTACCCGGAGGCGCATACGCCAGCCTTAAGTCAGCGACCGCAACCGCCGAAGACTACGGTACAAGGACACCAGATTCGGTGGAGCGGCTCGCTCCCGAACGCCACACGGAGACCGCCCGATGTCTGCAGTGAAGGACGCCATCCTCGATGCCTGGGCACACCACCTGAGTGATCCTGCTCCCGCCGCCACTGCCCGGGGATGGCAGGCCACATTGGCCATTTTGCGCACGGAATATGGCGCCGAGCTGGCAGAGAGCGAGATCAAGGCCATGTGCCGGGAGATGGCGTTGACCTGGGCACTACAAGCGTGCTATTCGCCGTTCGTCGAGGGGGCGGACAGCTCGTTTTGCCCGGACGTGGTGGAGCTAAACCGGATCGTGATCCCAGCCGTGCAACGTCTCGGCCTGCTCGCTGCGCCGGTGATTCACCAGTTGCTGGATGACTTTGGCGCGCTCCACCGCGAACTCGTGCCCTCCCGCTACGACAGCGGCGCGCAGTAGAACCAAAGCCCCCAAGCCCGTACGATGGCACTTGCGAGCGGGTGGCCTCTCCCGCCGACACCGCGTTGCAAGGTGCGCGATGGCGATCTTCAACAACACAGCGCGACAGGGTGAGTTTGTGCCCCGCGGGGCGGAACCCGGTCTCACCCGCCGCTTCGCCTGGCGCGACGCAGACCAGGAGAAGGCCGTTCGCGACATCGCACAGGCGCGCTACAACTTCCCGAACCCGGCACAGCCCAACTTCAAGACCTTCACCAACCGGCCCGAGCGGCAGCTTGGCGTCCGCCTGGACGGCGGTGACCTGGCGTTTCCGGATATCGTGGCCGTGGACCGCGACACCGCAGTACGGCTGATCGGCGAGGTGGAAACGCAGCGGTCACTGCGTGAGACCGGCGATGCCGCGCTGGCGGAGAAGTGGCGGGTACTGGCGGGTCTAGCCGACCTGCACCTGTTTGTGCCACTCGCGCGCCTGGACCAGGTGAAGCGTATCGTCCGCGAGTATAACGTTCCCGTCTTGGGGATTCGCACCTGGCGCTACATCGCCGGCCAGGACATCCTTGACATCGTGGACCTGTAACGGCAATCGATCAGGCTAGAGCCAGCGCCGCTTCGATCTCATCTCGGGCATTGGGAGTGCGGGCGGCGAAGCCCTTCACCAAACCCAGGCATCCGCTGATCATCGTGTCGCCCAACGGTGTGGCCACATACGGGTGAAGGGGGCTACCACGCAGTTTGCCGCGTTGCGGGCCTGTGACGGTGACATAGGCCGTATCGCCGGCGCCCTCGTCCAGGTAAAACAGCCCGTGCCCGTGGTGGGAGAACACTTCCTCGTGCGTCAGCTCCCGCCGCAGAAACCGCTCCGTCAGTTGGTCAATCTCCGGGCCGCTCAGCATCTCGGTGTGGTGCTCTACCAAGCCGAGCACGGCGGTGCCGCGCGTGTGGATGGCAAGCGCGTGCATGTTGCCAAGGTGCAAGATGCACTGCTCGTCGTGCTCCGCCACACGCGGGTCATGTAGCGCCCCCAGCACGGACGCCACGCCTGTATCAAGGAACACCGCCGGCACATCGATATCCCGACAGGCGAGCATCGAGCGGGCACGGGTGAGGTAATCCGGCACTTCCGCCACGGTCATGGCGAACGAGTGGAGGTCGCCACCGTGCCGGGCAACGCGGCGCATGTGGTCAAACCGGAAGGCGCGGTCCGACACGCCGGGCGGCGGCGTGCCGTGGTCCAGGCAGCCGATGGCCAGTCCGTCAAACTGGACCGGCACCTCGAACGACGCGAGGGCGCTGCGGATGGCGACGAGGTCCAGGTCCTGCATCTGGATACGTTCGGCGCCGCGTAGCGTCTGAGCCTCCTCCTCCGCCAGCACCACGACGCCCATGGCGCGCACGACCGCCAGGTCAGGGTCGAAGGTCGTAGCGGCGCGCTCCGTGGCAAAGGCCTGCAGGCCGGCTGCCAGGTGACGGGTGAGGGCGACGCGGCACGCGCCGGAGCCCATGGTCACGCCAGTGAGCAGCACGGGGCGGCGCTCCTGCGTCGCGCGGCGGATGCGGCGCGCGGCTACCTCTGTGGCGGAGGGCATCACCATTTTGACGCTGCTCTCCACTGGCGCCGCCGTGTCGAGCAGCAACACGTCCTGTGTGTCCGCCCCGGTGCCGATTGCGAGGATGCGCATCTCTGGCCCCCCGAACGCTCACGTCCGGACCAGTGTAGCAGCCCCGCATGCCGCCCGCCTGCTACGAGCCGGTTAGGGCGATGCGATCGGTTCGCATGTAAGGCCTCAGCGGCTCGGGGATCACGACCGAACCGTCCGCCTGCTGATAGGTCTCCAGCAGGGCAATCATCACCCGCGGCAGCGCCAGTCCGGAGCCGTTGAGCATATGCGGGTACTCAGTGCGACCGCTGCTCTCCCGCCGAAAGCGGATGTTGGCGCGCCGGGCCTGGAAGTCCAGCACATTTGAGACCGAGCTGACTTCGAGCCATTCCTTCTGACCAGGCGCCCACATCTCGACGTCATAGGTGATGCCGGCCTTGAAGCCGAGATCGGCCGTACATAGCTGCAGAATGCGGTACGGCAGGCCCAGCCGGTTACAGACCTCCTCGGCGCGGTGCAGCATCGCCTCCAGCTCCGCCATCGAGCGCTCCGGCTCGCAGAAGGTGTACATCTCCACCTTGTCGAACTGGTGACCCCGCTTCATGCCGCGGACATCGCGGCCCGCGCTCATCTTCTCCCGGCGGAAACACGCGGTATACGCGACATAACGAAGCGGTAGCCGCTGCGGTGGAATGATCTCGTCCCGCCACAGGTTGGTCAGCGGCACCTCGGCCGTCGGTACCAGCCAGATATCATCTTCGGCATCGTGATAGAGGTTATCCGCGAACTTCGGCAGGTCGCCCGTAGCCCACAAACACTCCTCCTTGACGACGAACGGCGGATAGATCTCCGCCAGCCCATGCTCGTGCACGTGCAGATCCAGCATGAACTGGATCAGTGCCCGCTGCAGCCGGGCGCCGAGCCCCTCCAGCACGTAGAAGCGCGAGCCGGATATCTTGACGCCGGCGTCGAAGTCCAGGATGCCCAGCGCTGGGCCGAGTTCCCAGTGCGGTTTGGGCTCGAAGTCGAACTCGCGGAGCATCCCATGCTGGCGGATGACCTGGTTATCCGCCTCGGACTCACCCTCCGGCACCGCATCCAGCACGATGTTAGGCACCTGGTACAACAGCTGCTGGAGCTGTTCCTCCAGTTCCCGCGTCTGCTGTGCGAGTGCATCAACCCGGCTACGCATTCCGCTCTGCTCCGCGATCAGCCGTTCGCGCTCCGCCGGGTCCTTGGCCTGACCGATGCGTTTGCTGGCGGCATTGCGCTCTGCGCGCAGCGTTTCCTCCTGGAGCAACAAGGCGCGGTGCTGGCGATCAAGGGCGATGATCTCATCCACCGGTGCGCTCACATGGCGCCGGCGCAGCATCTCTCGCACCTCTTCGGCGCGCTCGCGGATGAACTCCTTGCTCAACATAACCGGCACTCCTCTGTGTCAGGTCGCAGCCGTAACGGCCAGGCCCAGGCGGCTACACCGGCTGCGCCGCGGCGTGGGCCTGGCGTCGTAGCCATTCGCGGTAGGCTCGGAGGAACGCCCCTGCCAGCGTCTCGTGCCCGGCATCGTTGGGATGCAGGTCGTCCCCGGTGTACGGCTCGATGAAGCTCGCATCGTGCGCGGTGGACAGCAACTCGACGCGGCGGTCGGTTACAGACCAAAGATCGGCCACCACCAGCCCACGCTCGCCGGCCAGATGGCGAATGATGCCATTGATGCGCTCGGCGGCACGATACTCAAAGCTTCCCGGCGGAAACCCCAACCACGCTAGCGTGCTGGGAACCACATCCGCGCCGGACCGCAACAGCCTGTCCAGGATATCGCGGTAGCGCTCCTCGAATAGGTCCACTTGCGCATCGTCGGTCCACACCTCGTGATGGCCGAGTTCAAGAAACACCAGCGCCGGCCGGGCGGCCAGCACCAGTGGCAGTTTCGACTGCGCATCATCGAGCAGTCCCACCGGGTCCTGGATGAAGGCAATCGCGGAGGGAGGCGCAGCTTCGCCCGCCATCGCACGTAACAGCAACGCGCGGTAGGTCAGGTCCGGTTGGGAGGCGTGCAGCCCGGCGGTCAGGCTGTCGCCGAAAAAGACGATCCGCGGAGGCTCGGCCGCAGCGGCAGAACGCACGGCACCCCAACACACGACGGCAATCAGAAGGACAAGGCGCCAGCGCAGCGGCATGGGTTGCTATCTCGGGAGAGTGTCTGCGCGATCGTACCGGACCGGCGGCCCGGCGGGCCAGCCTGGCACATTACCGGGGGCGAGCGCGAATCAGGTACACATGCTCACCGGCCAGCACGGTCGCTCCGTGCTGGTTGAGCAGCCGTGCGGCTAGCTTGAGCACGCCGCGCCCCTCCTTCAGGATCATCTCCGTCACCTCCAGCTCGGGACGCAGGGTATCGCCAATGAACACGGGCGCCAGAAACCGCGCCGACTGCGACAGGAATCCGATCATCGACTCCTCAACCTGGGACGAGAGCTCACCGGCGCCCAGGGCGGTGAGCGCGCTCAGCAGCAGCCCGTGTGCCAGCCGGCCGCCGAACGCGGTCTGCTTGGCGTACTCGGCGTCGTAATGGATGGGATGATTGTCGCCCGTCAGTCCGGCGAAGAACAGGAAGTGCGCGTCGGTAAGTGTCCGTGCCGGCGCCCGAAACACCTCACCAACCGCGAAGTCCTCGAACCATCGCTGCTGCGCCATCGTCTATCCCTCCGTGTGGCCGCCATCGGGCACTGCCAGGTGCCATGGTACAATCCCGCCCGGCGTGCTTTGCGTTGGAGTTGGGGGAGAGACAGCCGTGACTCAGCAGTTCAACGACACCGTCGACGGCCTGTGGCGTGGCTCGATTGACATCCACGTGCACGCTGCCCCCGATCCGGTCGCAGCCCGCCGCCATGACGCCCTCGATATGGCACTCGCCGCGCGCGACGCTGGGATGCGGGCAGTTATCTTCAAGTCGCACGAGTACCCGACCGTGCCCGTTGCCAGTGTCCTCAACCGGGTGGTTGAGCACTTCACCGTCTTCGGCGCCGTCTCCATGGACTATGAGGCCGGCGGGCTCAACCCGGCGGCGCTGGAGGCCTCGGCGCGGATGGGCGCCGCCAAGGTCTGGCTACCGACCTTCGCCGCCGACTACTGGAGCCGGGCCCGGCACGGCGTCGCCGGAATCAAGGTGCTCGACGAGGCCGGCCGCCTGCTTCCGGTGATGCATCAACTGATGGACATTGTGGCAGCGCATGACATGATCCTGGGAACTGGGCACCTCTGGGCAGAAGAGCAACTCGCGGTGGTCAAGGCGGCGCGGTTGCGCGGGCTGAAAACGGTGGTGACGCACGCGGATATGTGGATCCCGGTCGAGATGCAGGCCGAGATGGCCGCGCTCGGGGCGTTTATCGAGCATGCCTATCTTGGCTGTCTACCCAGCGCCGGCTACTACGGCATCCAGCAGGTGGCGGCGGCCGTGCGTGCGGCCGGCCCTGCGCAGAGCATCATGTCCACCGATCTCGGCCAGGCCCATAATCCTGCCCCGGCCGAGGGCCTGCGCATGTTCATCGCCGCGATGCTGCAACAGGGTTTCAGCAACGATGAGGTGGAGATGATGGTGAAGCGCAACCCTGCGCAGTTGTTGGGGCTGGCGTAGCGTCCGCGATCTCCCGGGAATCGACCACAGTGCCGCGACGTGCCACGATGGAAATAGCTCCGACAATGCGAGGCCAGCGGTGAACAAGCAGACCGTCCGCGACGTAGACGTTGCCGGCAAACGGGTGCTGGTGCGAGTGGACTTCAATGTCCCGCTTGACAAAGCGACCGGCGCTGTGGCCGATGACGTCCGCATCCGCGCCGCGCTGCCGACGATCACGTACCTGCGCGAGCAGGGAGCCGCGGTGATCCTGTGCTCGCACCTTGGCCGGCCGGACGGCAAGGTAATGGACCGCCTACGGCTGGCGCCGGTCGCCGCGCGGTTGTCCGAACTCACTGGTTTGCCTGTAGCCACCACCGCAGACTGCATTGGTCCCGACGTCGAAGCAGTGGCCCGCTCTCTCGCGCCGGGTGGCCTGCTGCTGCTGGAGAACCTGCGCTTCCACCCCGAAGAGGAGGCGAATGATGCCGGCTTTGCCCGTGCCCTGGCCGCGCTCGCCGATGTCTACGTCAATGACGCCTTCGGCACTGCCCATCGCGCCCACGCCTCGACCGAAGGGGTAGCCCGCTTGCTGCCGGCCGTGGCCGGGTTCCTCATGGAGAAAGAGCTAGAGTTCCTGGGCAGCGCCGTCGCCAACCCCGCCCGCCCGTTCGCGGCGATCACGGGCGGCGCCAAGGTGTCTGGCAAGATCGGCGTGCTCCGCCACCTGCTGGACAAGGTCGACGTGCTGCTCATCGGCGGCGGCATGGCCAACACGTTCCTGCTCGCCCAGGGACGGGAGATCGGTGATTCGCTCGTGGAACGTGACCAGCTTGACACCGCCCGCGAGATCCTTGCCCGCAGTGAGGACGGCAGGCCACGCCTGGAACTGCCGGTCGATGCCGTCATCGCTGATGCGTTTGACGCCGGCGCAAGCACCCGTGTGATTGACCTCGCCGCCGAGCCGGTGCCGGCGGGCTGGCGCATGATGGACATCGGCCCGGAAACCGTGCGCCGTTACGCGCAGGTACTCGCCACCGCCCGCACGGTCGTCTGGAACGGCCCGATGGGTGTGTTCGAGATGGCGCCGTTCGCCGCTGGCACGCTGGATCTGGCCAGGGCAGTGGCTGCGCTCGATGCCGTGACCATCGTCGGCGGCGGCGAGACCGCGCAGGCCGTGGAGGAAGCCGGTGTCGCCGCGCAGATCACCCACGTCTCCACCGGCGGCGGCGCCTCACTGGAGTTTCTGGAAGGCCGCGAGTTGCCAGGCGTCGCCGCCCTAAACGATCGCTGATCCCACTTCGCCCCGTCGTGAGGACACCCATGGACGAAAGATTGCTCAAGCAGGTGGTGATTCCCGGTACCACCAAAATCGTACTGCTGGTGATGGACGGCCTGGGCGGACTGCCGCGCCGCGAGACCGGCAAGAGCGAACTGGAAGAGGCGGACATCCCCACACTCGACCGCATCGCCCGCGAAGGGGCCTGCGGCCTGACCGTGCCGGTGGCCACCGGCATCACTCCTGGCTCCGGCCCTGGCCACTTGGCACTGTTTGGCTACGACCCGATCAAGTACGACATCGGCCGTGGAGTACTGGAGGCAACCGGCATCGACTTCGATCTCACCGATAACGATGTCGCTGCGCGGGGCAACTTCTGCACCGTCAACACGAACGGCTTAATCACCGATCGCCGGGCCGGGCGCATCGCCACCGAGAAGGCGGCGACGCTGATCGAGCGGCTGCGTGACATCCGTGTACCGGGCGTCGAGCTGTTCGTCGAACCGGTGCGCGAGCATCGCTTCGTGCTGGTGGTGCGCGGCGAAGGGCTCTCCGACCGGCTGTCCGGCACCGATCCCAATCGTGAAGGGCTGCCGCCTTTGCCGGTGCGGGCACTGGAGCCCGAAGCGCTGGAAACCGCCGCCATGGTCAACCATTGGGTCAGCGAGGCGCAGATGCGGCTGGCTGGTGAGCCGCAGGGCAATATGGTGCTGGTGCGTGGCTTCGCGAAGGTGCCGGCGTTACCCTCCATGAAGGAGTTGTTTCGCCTGAACGCGGCCGCCGTCGCTATCTACCCGATGTACCGCGGCCTCGCCAAGCTCGTGGGGATGACGGCCCTGCCCGCCCCTGCCAGCTTCGCGGATGAGATCGACACCGTGGCGCGCCACTGGGATGGATACGACTTCTTCTTCGTACACTTCAAAGGCACCGATGCTGCCGGCGAAGATGGCGACTTCGAGCGCAAGTCCCGCGCGGCAGAGCAGGTCGACCGCGAGATTCAGCGGCTGCTTGAGCTCAAGCCGGACGTGTTGATGATCGCCGGTGACCATTCCACTCCTGCCGTACTGGCCGCCCATTCCTGGCACTCGGTGCCGTTTGTGCTGCACGGCAACTGGATCCGCGCCGATCTCACCGAGGGATTCAACGAGCGCGAGTGTATGCGCGGCTCGCTGGGGACCTTCCCAGCCACAGAAGCGCTGCCGCTGGCGCTGGCGCATGCCGGTCGCCTGACGAAGTACGGCGCATAGCACCCGTGTCACCGGCTCACCTAAGGAGGACATCTATGACCCGCGTGCCCGTCAGCGCCGGCAACTGGAAGATGAACCCAGCGCCGCCGGACCTGGAGCCCCTCGTGTCTGCGCTGCGTGCCTCCCTGGCGTCGATTACCGGCGTCGAGCGGGTCATATGTCCGCCAACGATCTACCTGGAGCGCGTAGCCGGCTCGCTCAAGGGCAGCGGCATCAGCATTGGCGCGCAGAACGTCCACTGGGAGGACAAGGGCGCCTTCACCGGCGAGCTCAGCCCTGCGATGTTGAGCGGTATCGCCGAGTATGTGATCATCGGCCATTCCGAGCGGCGGGCGCTGTTCGGCGAGTCCGACCAGTCCGTCAATCAGCGTACTGCCGCCGCGCTGCGCCACGGTTTACGGCCGATCGTTTGTGTCGGTGAGACGCTGGACCAGCGTAAGGCCGGCGCCACCGGCGCGGTGCTCGAGCGCCAGATGCAGGCAGCGCTGGCCGGGCTGACGCTTCCCGACGGCTTCATCATCGCCTACGAGCCAGTGTGGGCGATTGGCACGGGAAGAGCTGCGACGCCGACGCTGGCAGCAGAGGCGGCCAGCTTTATTCGCCAGCAGATCGCCCGGGCGGGCGGCCCGGTCCGAGCAGCCGGGGCCCGCATCCTATACGGAGGCAGTGTCACCGCCGCTAACGTGGCGGAGTTCATGGCCGAGCCGGAGATTGACGGCGCCTTGGTGGGCGGAGCGTCGCTGAAGGCCAGTGAGTTCACGGACATCACCCGTGCCATCGCCGCGGCCCGTGCATGAGCCGGCCACCAGCCACCACGCCGGCCCGTGTCGCGGTCATCTGGGGCCCCACGGCGAGCGGCAAGACGGCGCTAGCGCTGGCGCTGGCCGCCCGCTGGGACGCCGAGATCGTCAGCGTCGATTCGCGCCAAGTCTATCGGGGCATGGATATCGGCACGGCCAAGGCAACGGCCGCGGAGCGGGCGCAGATCCCGCATCACCTCATTGACATTCGCGAGCCGGATGAGCCATTCTCTCTGGCCGAGTTCCTGGCACTGGCCGGCGAGGCAATCGCGGATATCACCCGTCGCGGACGGCGTGCCGTCGTCGCCGGCGGCACTGGTCAGTATGTCCGCGCTTTGATCGAAGGTTGGCAGGCCCCGGCCGTACCGCCCGATCCCGAACGGCGTGCACGGATACTGGCTCGAGCGGCGGAGGAGGGCGGGGCGGCGCTGCACACCCAGCTTGCAGCGCTCGACCCGGCCGCTGCCGCAGGCATCGATCCGCGCAATACCCGGCGGGTCGTGCGCGCGCTCGAAGTGATTGAGGTCACGGGACGGCGGTTCTCCGAACAGCGCCGGCTTGCTGAACCACCGTTCACCGCCACGGTGATCGGCCTCCGCCTGACGCGGGCGGCGCTGTACGCCCGCATTGACCGCCGTGTCGAGGAGATGTACCGCACCGGGCTAGTCGATGAAGTGCAGGCGCTGACCGCCCGCGGCTTCGGCTGCGACCTGCCCGCCATGCGCTCCATCGGCTACGCCGAGGTTTGCAGCTATCTGCGCGGCGACTCTACACTGACCGAAGCCACCGCCCGCACCAAGACCGGCACCCACCGCCTCGCCAGGATGCAGTCTACCTGGTTCCGTGACGCTGACCCGCGCGTTCACTGGCTCGATGCCGGCGCCGGGCCACCGATTGCGGAGGCAGCCAGGCTGCTGAGCGAGGTGTTCGGGCCGGCGCGATAGCAGCAGCCCGCAGCATGTCCCTGGAGAACACATCATGCAGCTTGCCCGCCGCGTCCAGCAGTTGCCGCCCTACCTGTTCGCCGAGATCAGCCGCAAGACCGCGGCCAAGCGCGCGCAGGGAGTCGATGTGATCAGCTTCGGCATCGGCGATCCCGACTTGCCCACGCCCCCGCACGTGCTGGAGGCGCTGAAGGACGCCGCGGACAACCCGGCAAACCACCGCTATCCGGAGACGGACGGCTTGCCCGAGTTGCGCCAGGCAATGGCCGCCTACTATCAGCGCCGCCACGGTGTCGAGCTGGATGCGAACAAGCAAATCGTGCCGCTGATCGGCTCCAAGGAGGGTATCGGACACGTCAGCCTCTGCTTTATCGACCCCGGCGACGTGGCGCTGGTGCCGGATCCGGCGTATCCGGTGTACGCGGTGGGCACGATGTTCGCCGGTGGCGAAGTGTATCCGCTGCCGCTGGAGGAGGAACGCGGCTTCTTGCCGGTCCTTGAGGCGATCCCGGCTGCTGTAGCCGATCGTGCCCGGGTGCTGTGGATCAACTACCCCAACAATCCCACCGGTGCACCGGCGACGCTGGACTTCTTCGAGCGGGTGGTGCATTTTGCCCGCCGGCATGACATCATCGTCCTCCACGATCTGGCATACGCCGATGTCGCCTACGACGGCTACGTCCCGCCCTCGTTCTTGGAAGTGCCCGGTGCCACAGATGTGGGAATCGAGTTCAACTCGCTGTCCAAGACGTACAATATGACAGGCTGGCGGGTGGGGATGGCCGCCGGCAACGCGACAATGATTGATGCGCTGACACGGGTGAAGTCAAACCTTGACTCCGGTATTCCGCAGGCGATCCAGCAGATGGCCATCGCAGCGCTGAGCGGCCCGCAGGACGCAATTACTGCACATAACGTCATCTACCAGCGCCGCCGTGATCGGGTTGTCACAGCGCTCCGAGCGATCGGGCTGACGGTGGAACCGCCCAAAGCGAGTCTCTACCTGTGGGCGCGCCTGCCGGAAGGTGAGCGCTCGATTGACTTTGCCGGACGGCTGCTGGACGACACCGGCGTAGTGGTGACGCCCGGCATCGGCTATGGCGCACGGGGGGAAGGGTATGTGCGGCTATCCCTCACCACGCCCGACGACCGCATCGACGAGGGACTGCGGCGGCTCGCATCGTGGCGGGCGGCACCGGCCGGCGGTTAGCCGGCAGGGGAGTGGCACATTCGCAGGTCGCTACACAGCACGACACCAAAGCAGGAACGCGCCTTCCTCGTCGCCGTTGAGCGCAAAGGCGAGCAGCGCTGGCAGTCCGACAGCTCGCTGGATGAGCTCGCTCAACTGGCCAGCACCGCCGGGGCGGTCGAGGCCGGACGCGCGGTCCAACGGCTCGATTCGCCAGTGGCCGCCACGTACATCGGCAAGGGTAAGGTGCAGGAGATCGTTGCCGCCCGCCAGGACAGCGAATACGACGTGGTGCTGTTCGATGACGAGCTGTCGCCGTCACAGCAGCGAAACCTCGAAGAGGCGCTCAAGGTCAAGGTCATCGACCGCACGGCGCTGATTCTGGATATCTTCGCCCGGCGCGCCCAGACGAGGGAGGGCTCGCTCCAGGTCGAGCTTGCACAGCATGAGTACCTATTGCCCCGCCTGGCGGGCCAGTGGTCGCACCTGGAACGGCTCGGCGGCGGTATCGGCACCCGCGGTCCCGGCGAGACGCAGCTCGAGACCGACCGGCGGCTGATCCGCGGCCGCATCTCCCATCTCAAGACACAGATCGAGCAGGTGCGGCGGCATCGCTCGCTGTACCGGCGGCGGCGCGCCAAGCAGGGCGTGCCGGTGGTAGCGCTGGTGGGCTACACCAACGCCGGCAAGAGCACACTGATGAACGCGCTCACCGGCGCGCTGGTGCCCGCTGAGGACAAGCTGTTCGCTACGCTCGACCCGGTTACCCGCCGCTGCAGCTTGCCGGGTGGAGGATTCTTCCTGCTGACCGATACCGTCGGCTTCATTCAGAAGCTGCCGACGACCCTGGTGGCCGCCTTTCGCGCCACTCTGGAGGAGCTTACCGACGCCGATCTGCTGCTCCACGTGGTCGACATCACGCATCCCAACGCGGCCGAGCAGGCAGAGACCGTCGAGCAGACGCTGGCTGATCTGGAGGTGGCTGACAAGCCGCGCCTGACGGTGCTGAACAAGGTCGACGCGCTGACAGGGGAGGACGGCGTGCCGGTGCGCGGGCTCGACGATCTCGCCGATTTGCAGGCAGAGCTACAGGCGACGGGCGCCGGTGCGTTGCTGGTCTCCGCTGCGCGTGGCTGGGGGCTGGCCGGTCTGCGAGAGGCCATCGAGGAGTTCCTGCGCGATCCGTCCGTCCGCGCCCAGCGCCGGGCCGATGACGAAGCGCTCCTCAAGCGGCTCGCTGCCGCCACCCGCCGGGCAGGCTAGCCGCGGCTGCACGGCAGGGATAGCCGGTCATGCCAGCACCTGTGCCAGACGCGCCAGCCGCCGGCCCAGCTCCGATGCTTGAAGCAGGTCATCCTCGGTGATGGCACCGTGGGCGGTGACCCCGTAGTATGACCCGGAGCGGCGCATGCGCTCGCTCCAGGGCAAGCCGGCCACCACCATACCGTGACCCAGCAACAGATGGAGCAATTGCAGCAGCGTTGCTTCGATGCCACCTGAGCGCGAGTAGCCGGCGGTGAACGCCGCGCCTGGTTTGCCGGCCAGCTCACCGGTCTGCCACAGGTCGCCGGAATAGTCAAACCACTCCTTCAGCGCACCGGTCATGCCCGACCAATTCGGTGAGCCAACGATCAGACCGTCGCAGCCGCGCAGGACATCGGGACCGACCTCGTAGATTGGGGCGCGCTCGGCCCGGGCGCCGGCCGCCTCAACACCCCGCACAATCGCGCCCGCGAGCGTCTCCACCAGCCCGCTGCGCGAGTCATACACCACCGCTACAAGCGTCATGGCCTACCTGCGCGTCACCGCCGCGGACGGCCTAGTCTCCCAGCAACGTGGTGTATCCCAGCTCGACGATGTCCTCGATGTATTCCCCACGCCAGCCCGGGTCGGGGATACGGCGGCCGTTGTCACGAAACCACCGATGCAGCGACAGGTACTCCTCCTCCAGCCGCCGGCGGATTTCGGACTCCTCGTGAAACACGTCTGGCGCCACCTCGTCAAGCCGTTGGTCCATGGCATCGGGGTCAATATCGAGGTCTTCCATCCAGTAGTCGGCCAGGTAATCCAACGTCTCTTCCAGCTCGCGGCGGCATTCCTGGAGGATCATGATCATCATGCCCTCCTCGTCCACTTTGCGGGAGCGAAGCCGGAGCTCGCGAGCGCAGTCCTCACAGACGGCAATCAGCTTGCGCGCCTCGCACTCCTCCTTCTGGGAGCACGTGTGCGGGCGCGCCGTCCAGGCGGCGGCTTCTGGCGATCGGGAGTAGCCGACCACAATCTCGTTGTTGAGCGAGCCACAGCGCTTGCAGGCCACCTTGTTGCCGAGGATCTCGTTAATCGTGTTGTTCCAATCGATCTGCATGGCCGTGCTCCGTCCGCTGCGCGCCGCCGATTGGGGGCGGAGGCGGCGCGCGAGGTGTCAATCTTCACTGTAGCGTGCAGTCGCGGGCTCCGGGAAGGCACCGGCATACCAGCCTGTCTGGCCCGGTGCTTCCTCGACGCCGACCGCCACGCGGGTCAGGTTGTCTACGCCCAGATCCTGTAGCCGCCGGCACAGGCGTTCATGCAGCCAGCGCGCCAGCTCTTCGGCAGTGGAGTTCGCGATCGGCAGCGCCAGCACTTCAGCACGCGGAAACAGGTACCGGCGTTCGCCCTGCACCAGCAGCTCGATGCTCTCCGGTTGATCGCGCACCTCCATCAACGCCGACGGGCGCTGCAGCAAGAACTTGTGGTCCAGTTCGTCGCACAGGGCCTTCATCTCGCGTTTGACGTGCCCGAAGTCAATCACCCAGGCATCGGCCGTAGGCGGGCCCTCGCACTCCACCAACACCGCGTAGTTGTGGCCGTGGAGCGGTTCTACCTCACCCCGAAACGTCGCCATATGGGCGGCCATGAACGTCAGCCGGTTCCGCTCCACCCGTACCCAGGTCGCCATCGCTGCGCCTCCCACCTCCCATCGTAACCCGACAGACACGCATGCCGGGATGGGAGTTGCCACAGTGACGCCAATCATGTATGTGAGGGACGGCCCCGTCCGCGGACGTTCCCCGACGAGCGAGTTCACGGATGAATAAACCGGTTGTGCTGGTGGTGGATGACGACCACAAGATCCTGCGTCTACTGCGCATCGAACTGACGGCGCAGGGCTTCCAGGTGCTGATGGCTGAGCGTGGCAAAGACGCGCTGGAGACCGTCGAGCGTCAACGACCAGACCTGGTGGTGATGGATATCATCATGCCCGGGATGGACGGGCTGGAGACACTGAAGCGCATTCGCGAGACGTCCGGCGTACCGGTGATCTTGCTCACTGCGATGGGAACCGACACAGACAAGATCAAAGGGCTGGAACTGGGCGCCGACGATTACCTGGCGAAGCCGTTCAATCCCGAGGAACTGTCAGCCCGTGTGCGAGCGGTGCTGCGCCGGGCGCAGGCCAAAGACAGCCTGCTGGACGGCAACCGGTTGGTGTGCGGGAGCATTGTCATCGATCTGGCCCGGCGGACGGTGTTTGTGAACAACCGGCCGGTGGTGCTCAGCCGTACCGAGTGGCAGTTGCTCCAGCAACTCTGCGCCCACGCCGGCCGTGTGATGCTGCATGAAGATCTGTTGGTGCGTACGTGGGGGCAGGAATACCGTGACGACGTGCAGTACCTGCGCGTCTGGATCAGCCGCCTGCGCCAGAAGCTGGAGGAGAACCCCGCCGAGCCGCGCTTCATTCGCACCGTTCAGGGCATCGGCTACATCCTCGACACCACGCCCGTGCCACCGGCGCAGGCCACGACATAAGGCCCGTCCTCAGGCACACTGGATTACCCCTTCAGGTTGATGGCACGGGAGCAGCCGGCTCCTATGCTGGGCATGGAGTGGCGCGCCGATCGCCACCGCCCACCGCAGCCGGAGGCCATGCATGCCAGGCAACAGCATTCCCGCCATCGGGGTGGCGCCTGACTCTGGGCGGCCGCCCAGGTCTGTGCGCGCGTTGTCGCCCCAGCAACTAGCAGCGATCCATGCGGTGATGCGTATCTTCGTTGAGGACGACCGCGAGCGCGGCGTCACCGCCGATGAGATGGTTGACTGCGCCGGCTGCCGGCGGCCGCGTGCCGCGGCGGGCGCCATCAACTACGGCGATATCACGCTCTGTCATCACTGCGCGCTCAGCTATGAGGTGATGCGTGCTTCTGGCCGCGTGCGCAACGCTGAGGCGTTTGTGGCGGAGCGCAGCCGCCGGCCCGCGCCATGATGGCACCACCGCGGGTGACCAGGCAGGGAATCGAGCGGGGCGCTGATACTGGCCCGATTCTTCTCGCAGGATTGGATCGCACTATGGCCGTTATGTCGCGAGAATGGCGTGGCTGCTTGTCATAAGAACGCACACCGGCGCTCACCCAAACGCCAGCAGCTGCGCCGCCACCCCACAGGCGCTCGCCGGGTCGATCCGCGCCACCATGCTGCCAGCCAGCACACCCGGCGCCGGATCGCCCAGCACGATACCCGCGGCGCGCGCCGCAGCAACGCTCGCGTCGATGTTCGTCACCGTGAACGCCAGGCTGGAGAGCCCCGTGCCGCGGCGCGCGATCCGCTCCGCCACCGGGCCGGCGGACCGCGTCGCCCCGACGAACTCCACCGAGGCGCCGGCAAGCTGGTGCACGTGCACCACTGCGCCCAGCGCCTCGCTGGTGATACTGCTGGTGCGCGGCGCACCCAGCCACTCCCCCCACCGCGCCGAGTCTGCGTCCGGCTGCGTTACGTCAAATGCCACGTGGTGGATGGCCACAGCCGCGCTACCTTGCCTTCCGTCAAGTGGCGGCAGTAGCAGTCCGCTCCGCCAGTCCCAGCCGGTGTGCTGCACCAGATAGGAGTCATCACCGGCGATTGACGGCAGCCGCGCTGCCCGCCAGCTCCGTTCCCGGCCGTCATCGCCGCGGGCGCCGTTCGCCACCGGCAGCATCGTGTCGTGTCCCAGGGTCCGCAGGCGCTCCACAGCAGCGTCAATGTCCTCCGGCGCCAGCGCGATGCCGCTCAGTCCGGGCCCGCGTCCGCTCAACCGCCGGCGCAGCGCCGCCGCCGACGTACCCTGCTCCGGCGCCCCATCCCATGGCGCCACGAGTTCCAGGTACGGGCCCTGCGGAAACAGGAACAGCGCATTCTGCGTACCGCGAGCGTTGCGACTGCGCAGCGCCGGCGGCCGGCCCGTAATCGCGACGTACGCCGTCACCGCCGCCTCCAGATCCGCCACCGCCACAATCACGTGGTCAAGGTGCATGGCCATCGTCCTCTATCGCTCCGTGCTAGCCGGCTCCGAGGTGGGATAGCGACCGGCTATATCAGTGCTATGATCGCCACCGCTGCCAGCCGTAATCAGCGCCGCCCGAACTCGCGCTCCAGGGCGGCCGCGCTGACGTGGATCATCGTCGGCCGGCCGTGCGGGCAGGTGCGCGGCGCCTCCGCCCGCTCCAGCAGCCGCACCAGTTCCCGCATTTCCTCCCCGGTCATGACCTTCCCGGCCCGCACTGCGGCA
>CAUJGQ010000095.1 GCA_963170165.1 Chloroflexota bacterium
TCTCGATGTCGCCGGTGCGACTGGGGCCGGTGATCATGTTGACATAGGTGGAGAAGCGCTGACCGGCGGCGTTGCGTGCCAGCACTTTGAGGATCTGGGTTGCTTCATCCAACGTCGGGACGATCTTCTCGATACCGAGCACCGCGATGTGCACCGGCGGAAGCGTCGTCACCATATCGGCGTTGCCCTCATTGGTGACGATGGCGATGGTGCCGGTGCTGGCGATGCCGATGTTCGCGCCAGTGATGCCGAGGTCCGCGGCGATGAACTTCTCGCGTAGTGTCTTGCGGGCAAACTTGACGAGCGCCTGAGTCTCGGGAGGGAGTGGCTCACCCGCTTCCCGGGAAAAGAGCGCAGCGATGCGTTCGCGGGTCATGTGGATGGCGGGGGCGATCAGGTGCGATGGGTGCTCACGTGCCAGTTGGATGATCCATTCACCGAGGTCGGTTTCCACCACCTCGATGCCTTGCCGCTCCAGGTAATCGTTAAGCTCGATCTCCTCAGTCGCCATTGATTTGGACTTGACGGCCAGTTTCCCGCCATGTCGAGCAGCAATCTCGCCGATAATGCGCTGGGCGTCAGCAACCGTGGCGGCGAGATGCACCTGTGCGCCAACCCGCGTGGCCTCGGCGGTGAACTGCTCGACAAGCTCCGGTAACCGGGCGATCGCGGCGCGCTTGATTTCTCCGATGTCGCGCTGCACCGTGGCGAACTCGTCCGGCGCAAAGAGTGCGTTGCGGCGCTCTAGCAAGGTCGATAAGCCGCGGCGCAGCGCGATCGGGATATCTGGGTTCTCCAGGCTGTGCTTGAGGCGCTGCTTGAACGGCTGTCTGCCCGCCATCGACATCATCCTGCCCGCGCCCTTCGCGGCGCTGGTGCAGGCATGATAGCCGACAGTCAGTTGTCGCCGAATACCAGCCCTCGCTAGGCGTCGGCCGGAACCCGCCGCAGCACACGGGCGATGCGCTTGGGCTCAACCCCGTACCCGGTCACCGGGCGTTCTTGCTGCCAGACGAAACCTTCGACGTCCGGGTCGATGCCTGCGTCCAGCTCGCCGGTGGCGGCAGCTTCCAGCAGGGCATCGAGGATACGCTGCTGCCGGGAGCCCAGCGATCTCCGGAAACCATCGAGCTGAGCCAGGAAGTCGGCGATTTCTGCTTCAGAGAACTGCTGAGCCATCGTGACGCCTCCGCGAACAGTATCTCATGCTCAGTATCCGTCCCGTGCGCGCGCTGGTCTGTCGCACAGATGACAGGAGTGCCCGCTGCTAACTGCTATTCCAGCACGCCCTTGTCTCGGAGTGCGGTAATCGCATCGCCAGGTAGCCCCAGTACGTCCCGCAACACCTCATTGGTATGCTGGCCGAGGCAGGGAGCGGGTGACTGAACGCTGACCGGTGTGCCGCTCATGCGGTAAGGAATGCCAATGTGCCGGCGGCGACCGGCCTCCGGGTGGTCTAGCTCCACGAAGATGCCGCGCTCAGCGAGGTGCGGGTCGTCGCTCAGATCCTTGGCGCTCATGGAGGGGAAGGCTGCCACTCCCGCGGCTTGCAGGCGCTGCGTGACCGCCCACCGGTCTTGCGTCGCGGTCCAGGCCGAAATGGTGGCGTCGAGCTCGTCCTCGTGCTGCTTGCGGCCTTCTAGCCTGACGAAGCGCGCGTCACTGGCCAGGGCTGGCTGTCCGATCACCTGGCACAGGGCCCGCCACTCGGTCTCACCAGTGCAGGCGATACTCACCCAGCTGTCCTCGCCGGCGCAGCGATACGTGCCATGCGGCGCCATCGCTGGGTCACGGTTGCCGTCTCGGGGTGGCGCCACGCCGTTCATCGCCTGGGCGATCAGGCCCTCACCGAGCATCGTGAGCGCTGCCTCCCATTGCGATTCGTCGATATACTGCCCTTCGCCCGTCTGCTGCCGGTGCCACAATGCCGACAGAACGGCAATCGTACCGTGCAGACCGCCGGTCGGATCCCCATAGCTGAGCCCGACCTGCAACGGCGGGCCGCCAGGGAATCCCGTCAGTGACGACATTCCGCTCATCGGCACCTGCGACGGCCCGTAGGCGATGTATGGGCTGAGCGGCCCGGTCGCACCGTAACCGGATAGTGAGACCATAATCACCGTCGGGTTGACCTTCCGGATGCTATCGTAGTCGAGCCCCATCCGCGCCATCACCCCGGGGGCGAAGTTCTCAGCGACGATGTCGCTGCGTGCTGCCAGCTGAAGGGCGATCTCCCGTCCCTGCATGGTTGAGAGGTCCAGCGCCAGCGAGCGCTTGCCCTGGTTGTACTGGTTGAAGTACCCGGCGCGGTTGAGACCGGGCTCGTTGTCGGCGAATGATGGCAGCCGGCGAAGCGTATCCGAGCGCCTGGCGCTCTCGATTTTGATCACATCGGCGCCCAGGTGCGCCAGTTGCATGGTGCAGAACGGGCCCGCCCATACCCAGGTGAAATCACACACCCGAATCCCCGCTAGTGGACGCGTCATCGCCATCCCCCGGCTCATACCACACCTTCATTGCGCAGGTGGGTTATCTCGGCCGCACCGTATCCCGCTTCGGCAAGCACAACTGCGGTATGCTGGCCCAGCAACGGCGCCGGGCTGCGTAGTTCCCACGGGGTTGCGCCCAGCTTCGCCGGCGCCCCCGGGTAGCGCAGGCTGCCGGCTTCCGGATGAGCAATCTCGGCGAAGAAGCCGCGTACGGCCAGGTGCTCGTCGCGGAGCAGATCACCCATGGTCGACACCGGCGCAAACGCCAGACGCCGCTCCAGGCCACCGCGGTAGATTTCCTCGACGGTGTGTTGCCGCGTCCACTCCTCGAGATAGGGCCGCAGTGCATCCCAAGTGCTGGCCCGCGCAAAGCGGTCGGCGAACACCTCCCACTGCGCAAATTCCGGGTTGCCCATCCATTCGACAAACCTGCGCCACTGGTCCTCTTCGACACACAGCAGAAAGACCAGGCCGTCCTTGGCTGGGAGAATCGACCAAGGCTGCACCAGGCGCTGTCCGAGGCGAGAGGCGATCCTGCCACCGTAGCTGAAGTGGACGAAGTTCATCTCCAAGAACGCCATCACGCATTCCTGAATTGAGACGTCGATGTGCTGGCCGCCGGCGCCGTTCAGCTGGCGCGCCAGCAGCGCCGCCAACGAGGCGGCGGCGGCATTCATGCCGGCCTGCAGGTGCGCTTGCTGGCCGAACGCCTTGAGCGGCGGCATCTCGGCCCCACCGGCATCTACGTCAATCAGCCAGGCCCAGCCACCGGCGTTGCTCAGGGTCAGTTCCTCTGCCCGCCAATCGCGGTATGGACCGGTGATGCCGAATGGCGAAATGGTGGTGAGTATCAGGCCAGGATTGCGCCTTAGTAGCGCCTCAACGTCCAGTCCGTTTCTGGCCATCTCCGCCGGCGGAATGGCGTGGACGAGCAGATCTACGCCACCGGCCAGCCGCGCCAGCACCTCTCGTCCGCGTGGCTGCGCGAGGTCGAGGGTGATGCCGCGCTTATTGGCGTTGAGATACAGGAATGTCCCGCTCCGCTCCGGGTGAGGGACGCTGCCCGGGAACGGGCCGCGGCGGCGGGTGACGTCGCCACCGTCCGGGGTCTCGACCTTGATCACGTCGGCGCCCAGGTCGGCCAGCAGCTTGGTTGCGTAGCCGGCCGCCGCCCCGCCCCCACATTCGAGCACACGCATGCCTGCCAGTGCCCCCGGCATGGCTCCCTCCCCCAACCCGGCCGGCCGCGCCGCATTCGTGTCCGGCGGGTGTGCGATGCACCAGACGGTAGCGCCTATGCCGCAAGCTGTAAACCGGCTGCCCCACTCCAACCGCTATCATGAGCGCAACGGCGGGAGGCCGTAGCCGTGGCACTGCTGCGCGCGCTTCGCGATGGTCTGCTGTACCTGGAGCGCCAGGCCGCGCGTGTGTACATCGCCGGGCTGGTGATCCGAGCCGTCCGTCGCTACATCCGGGAAGGCGGCACCACTGCAGCGGCTGCCGTCTCATACTACGTGCTGTTCTCAGCCTTCCCACTGCTGATCTTCATGGTGGCGGCCGTCAGCCTGTTCGCCCGAGACCAGTCGATTGAGCGCGACATCGTCAGCCTGATCATGAACCAGCTGCCGGAGGATACCGGGCTGCAGGTTATCGTTGAAGGCGTCGTGTCGGCCGCCGTGACCACCGACCTCAGCCTGGTATCGGTCATTGCGCTGGGCGGTATGCTGTGGGCGGCCAGCGGCATGTTTGCCCAGTTGCGGCGCTCACTCAACCGTGCCTTTGGGGTCGCCGAAGCCCGCCCGTATGTGTTGACGAAGGCGGTTGATCTACTGTCCGTATTCGGCGTGATGGCACTGGTAATGGTGTCCATCGCCGCGTCGACCGCGCTGGGCCTGGCGCGCGAACGGGTAGACCAGTGGGTACACGGCACGGCGCCGACGCTAGCGTGGAACGTGGCCTACTTCGTAGTGCCGCTGATCCTGTCGTTCCTTACCTTCCTGCTAATGTACCTGGCCATCCCCGACAGTCGTGCCCGAGTCGGTGACTTGTGGCCGGGAGCGCTGCTGTCGGCCATCGGCTTTGAGCTCGTGAAGATCGGCTTCGGCATGTATGTGATGAACTTCGGCCGGTACCAGCAGATTTATGGCGCACTCAGTGGCGTGATCGTGTTCTTGCTGTTTGTGTACGTGGTGGCGACCATGATGATCTTCGCGGCGTCGCTGTCGGGGGAGTTGCTGCGCGACCGGCGGGCGAAGTTGCGGCCGCCGGTGCCGGACACCCTGTTGCGGTCACTACTCGCCGCTGACGAGCGCAGACAGCGCACCGCGCACGGTGGCCAGCCCCGGATGAGACGGCACGATGATGGTGCCACCGAAGAGTGAGGCCACGCGTCCGAGCGCCGCCCGCACCCCCGCCCACTCGACGGCGTGTCCGGTGCAGATCAGCAACTCGTGGCCATTGGCGCGCGCCGCCATCAGTCCCAAGCGTCCAACTGTCTGGCCCACCAGCTCCATCAGCCCGGCAGCGATGTCCTCCCGCCGGAATTCCAGCGGGTGCGAAGGCACTGCCACCTTGCCAAAGTGGCTGGCCGGCATATCGGCGGGCACCATGCCGATCGGCCCGCCGACGATATCACCGACGCTACGGTCGACTGCGCGCGGGTCACCACGTTCGGCCAGCGCGCCGATCTCATCGGGATTGACGGTGCCCAGCAGCAGGCGTGCAAGGCCAAGGATGGTGCCGCCGCCCACCGCGGTTCCGCCGAGATGCTGATAGCCCTCTGGCCCGGCGGCAACCATCGCCGTGCCGGTGCCGATGCTCATGATCAGCCCGCGCTCGACACCGGCGGTGATCAACCCGCCGCGGCCGATGGCCATCAGCTCATTGACGTGCACGACCGGTGTCTCTGTGACGAGGTTAGGCAGCCGCTGGTGACGGCCGCCGGTGACGGCGATTGCGCGGACGGCATGAGAGCGTGCACCGACCGCGTCGAGCACGACCTGCAGCCCCTCGACATCTTCCGCCGTCTGCCAGGGCAGGACGGCATGATCCAGCACCTCGCCGTCGGGCCGCGCGAGAATCACCTTGGTGTTCGTACCGCCCAGGTCCACCGCCGCAAGCATCGCGCCCTTCCTGTGCCGCACGCGACGGCTCGACCATAACAGGCAGCGCCGTTTCGTGACACCCCTGGGGTCGGTGGACGGGGCCACGCTCGGTTCAGTTACACGGCACACGATCCTCACCCGGGAGCAGAGCATAACCGCGGCTGACTTCTCCCCCGCGCTGTTCGCTGCCGGCGCCATCGAGCCTGACACCACCGCATTCAAAGCGCGACTGGAGGCGCTGCTGGGCACCGTTTCTGCCACCAATGAGGTGCCACCGCAGGTGACACGGGCCGCAAGGGAATCGGGCACTGGGATCTTCGGCCCTTTACTGCGCTCCGAGCACGGCATCGACCGAGTTGTTCCCGGCCCCGGTAGTGGCGTACCGGTGCGGGTGTTCTTGCCCGAGCGGGACGAGGGCATCTATCTCCACATTCACGGTGGCGGCTGGGTGCTCGGCCGGGCACACCACCAGGACCAGCGCCTGGAGGCAATCGCCGCCCGCAACCTGGCCGTGGTCAGTACTGACTACCGGCTGGCGCCCGAGTATCCGTATCCAGCGGGACCGGACGACTGCGAAGCGGTAGCGTTGTGGCTGGCAAAACAGGGCGGCGCGGAGTTCGGCTCCGAGCGGATCGTCATCGGCGGTGAATCGGCAGGCGGGCACCTGCCGGCGGTGACGCTCCTGCGGATGCGCGATCGCCACGGGTATACCGGCTTTGCCGGCGCCAACCTGGTTTACGGCGCCCATGACCTGACCATGACCCCAAGCGTCGCGTCATGGGGCCCGCGCAACCTGGTGCTGAGCACGCCGATGATCGCCTGGTTCATCGAGCAGTTTGCTGGCGGTCGCGACCTACGCGACCCCGATCTATCTCCGCTGTACGCGGGACTGGACGGAATGCCGCCGGCACTGTGCAGCGCCGGCACGCTCGACCCGCTGCTTGATGATTCGTTGTTCATGTACCGTCGCTGGGTGGCGGCCGGACGGCAAGCCGTGCTGGCGGTCTACCCGGGTGGCGTGCACGGCTTCAACGCCTTCCCCACTGCGATGGCCGCCCGCGCGAATGCGCGGATGGAGGAGTTCATCGCCGGGGCAGTGCAGCAGGACCGACTGGTTCAGGCGGAAGCATAGCAGGAGCGGGCGCAGCCGCTGACTGCCAAATGGGCACGACGGGCCCGCCTGCACGAGGTGCTGCCGGCGGCGTGCTGGTGCCGCAGCCTACGCCCGGACCGGCGTATCGCTCGCCACCACGCAGGCATTGAGCGCCTCCAACGCCTTAAGCAGTGCCTGAGTGCCCTCTTCGGAGCTACCAGCGGCATCAGCGGCGGCAAACAACTGTGAGACCAGTGCCAGGCCGGGGAGCGCGGCGGCTGTCTGCTGGGCGCTCTCCAGCGCTAAGCGCAGGTCTTTGCGCTGCAGCGCCACCTTGAACCCGGGGGCGAAGTCGCGCCGCAGCATCTTCGGCCCCAAGTTGCTCAGCTGCCACGAGCCGGCGGCTCCTGCGCTCAGTGCCTCAATCATCCTGGCCGGGTCCACGCCATTCTTCTGCGCGAACACCAGCGACTCGCACACGGCGAGGTTGGTGAGCGTGACCGCGATCTGGTTGCACAGCTTCACTGTCTGCCCGCTGCCCAGCGGCCCGCAGTGCACAATCCGCTTGCCCATTGCCTCCAGAACGGGGCGCGCCCGTTCCAGATCATCACGCTCACCACCAGCCATGATGGACAGGGTGCCGGCAATGGCGCCGGAGTCGCCGCCGGACACCGGGGCGTCGAGCATCCGGATACCGCGCTCGGCCAGCCGCGCGCCGACCTGGCGGGTCACGGCCGGCGAGATGGTGGACATGTCTACGACGACCGTACCGGCCGCCGCACCCTCAATCACGCCGCCCGGCCCGGTGAGGACCGCCTCGACGTCTGGCGAGTCGGTGACGATGCATATCACAACATCCGCGCCACGCGCGGCATCAGCGGGGCGGGTGGCGATGCGGGCGCCAGCCTGTTCTACCGCGGAGCGGGGGCCAGCGCTGCGGTTGTACGCCGTCACGCGGTGCCCTGCCTTCAGCAGGTTGAGCGCCATCGGCTTGCCCATGATGCCGAGACCAATGAAGCCAACATCCATACTGACACTCCTGCACACGGGCGGCGCGGCCCTTGGCACAGTATACGGGAGGTGGCGCAGACACTCCGTCCAGCAGATGCCGGCCGCGCTACTCCGGTGGGGCCGTGCCGTCTGCGGCTGGAGCGCGGGATGCTGTCCAGTCGGCGCTACGGGCAGAGCCGTACAGCGCCAGGCTGAGGATGAGCAAGGCAGCGATGATCAGCACCGGACGGGTATCGCCGAGCAGCGAAGCCAGTCCACCCATCACCAAGAGCGGCAGGGTGGCGACGGCGTTCTTGACCGCGCCCTGGAGCGCGAAGACACGGCCCTGCATGGCCAGCGGTACCCGTTCGTGCAGCAGCGTCTGGGCCGCGACTTGCACCATCGACAGCCCGAAGCCGAGGGGGAGCGCCAGCAACAGGGCGGCGCCCATGCGCCCGTCGCGGTAGGCGAGCGGGCCACGCTCGAACAGCGCGCCGGCCGGTCCAAAGCCACGCAGCAGCGCGGCGAGCTGATTGACGCCACCGAACAGCAGCAACACTCCTACCATGAGCAGGAAGCCGACCGTGACCAGCAGGCGTTTCTCAACGTGCTCGGCCAGCTTCGGCGTGAGCGCCAGGCCGAGCAACACCCCGGCGACGGCGGGGAAGAAGACGTAGACGGCCAGTTCCGGCTGGACGCCCAGCACATCCTTGGCAAACTTGGGGAACAGCGTCACGATCACTAAGTTGGCCGTGCTGGCGAGCACCAGGAGCAGCATACAGATGAAGGCGGCGCGGTCGCCTGCGAGCCACTGCCACGCCTCGCGCAGAGACTCGCGTGTGCCTGCCATCCAGGGCCTCCGCGCCGCGTCCTCCGCGCGGGGTAGCTGTGGCGGCCGCGACTCCGGCATCAACAGGTTGATGGCCACGGCTCGCAGCGCGGCATAGGTGAGCAGCAGGCCGCTGGCGATGATCAGGGGCTCCGGTGTGTCGAATAGCCGTACCATCAGCGGCGCAAGGATGGCGGTGCCGAGCAACGCCCCGGCCGATTCCGCCAGGTTCGAGAAGGAGTTGGCTGCTGCGAGCCGGTCCGAGGTGACCACACGGGGCACGATCGCCGCCTCGGCCGGTGTAGCGAACTGAGTGACGGCGGTGATGGCAACCAGCAGCGCGTAGACGGTCGCCAGTCCCGTTCCCAGGAAGATGAAGCCAAAGCACAGTAGCGCCCGCGCGACGTTCGTGGTGATTAGCATAAATCGCTTTGGCATGCGGTCGACGACGACGCCGCCCAGCGGCCCAAACATGGCGGCAGGGGCCACTGTTGAGATGGTGACGAGAGCGGACAAGATGCCGATAAGTCGTGGATCCTCAGTCGTCTTGACGATCTGGATGAGCATGCCATAGCTAAGGGTGTTGATCGCGGTCTCCGTGGCGACGCGCATCGTGATCATCGCGCGGAACGACGGCGCATGGAGCAGTGAGTCTGCGGGGATGTACCACCAGAGCAGGCGGCGCGGTGGTGGTGATGCCGCCATAGCGGTGGCGCGCGGTCTGGGGGCGGATATCGCTGTGCGGGCGGCGAAGGAGGCCCCACAGGTGCTGCAGAAGCGTGACGCCGGCGGGTTCGGCTCGCCACACTGAGGGCAGGCACGCTCGGTGGCGCTCACCAGTGGCTCGCCACACTGATTGCAGAAGCGCGCGGTGGCGCGGTTGGGCTCGGCGCAGACCGGACACGTGAGGATCTGGGCCATCGTCACTGCGCACCCCGCTGCGCTCTGCGTGAGGGTACGCCTGCCATAAGTACCCGGCAACCGGCGCCGGTACGAGACGCAAAGGCGAGATCCCGGCGGCGGGCCAGGATCTCGCGTAATGGTGGGGCGCTGCCGCGTGCGGCTTGGGCTAGTCGGCCGCCGCGGCGAATTCGCTGGTCAGCGGGTCAATCCGCAGCCGTTCTTCGGCGTAAGTCAGGTGCTCCGCGGGTACCCCGCCCAACTCGGCGGCACGATTGCGGACGCGGCGGGCCACATCGGTGATGTGGTCAAGTTCGTCCTCGTTGAGCGCGCCAATAGCCTCGCGTCCGATCTCCCAGCCCGCGCCGTCGATCTCGCGGAGCAACTGCTGCGCCGGCTCGGTCGCCTCCACGAGCACAACTCGGCGATCGGTAGCGTGCCGGATCCGGCGAACCAGGCCGCGCTGCTCGAGGCGGTCGACGAGGTCCGTCGTCGTCTGGGTTTGCTGCAACAGGTAACGTGCCAGGTCCGACATACGCTGGGGACCGTGCGTTGCCAGCACGGCCAGGGCACCGGCCTGCGAGCCGCTCAGATTCCACGGGCGCAGCCGCACATCCACGGCGCGCTCGAGCACGATCGCGGCCTGGTGGATTGCGACCCACGCGTCATAAACTCGGCGTCCATCAGCCATCTATCAAGCCTCCGTCATCAGTGGTTCTGCCAGCGGTACCGAATTCGTCGCTTCCCCCTCTTTGATTGTGAAGGATTCCACGTGTTTGGGGAAGTAGCTACCGGCACGTCTCCCGTCCGTTGATAGGTATACGGATGGTGCGCCATCACATTTATCAATACGTCGCGCATCACTCCGCCGGTTCATCTGATTCCGGGGAGAAGGCCGAACCCGGAGCATGAGCGGCAGATTCATTCGGAGCAGCAGGAGGTGGTGGCTCTGGGTAGGCGGCGAAAGCGGGTGCCCGCAGACCGGCAATGATGGCAGAGCGCAACTTGTCCTCGGAAACCGGCAGGTACGCCTCCAGGCGCTTTTCACCGAGGATCCGCACACAGGCCCGGCCGTTGCTCTCGTGGTATCCCAGCCAGATGCTAAGGTGGAGGTCGCCTGGCATTGCCGCCCGTTCGGGCCGCCGATCAGCGGCGGCAGGCCACACCAGCGAGTACAACCACTCGACGCCGTACATTCCGCGGCGCTGGACAATCTCGCCCCGGCCGCTCAGGGCGCGGTCGCGGAGCTGCTCCAGCAGCTCTTCGATGTGCAGCTCGGCGGTGTGTGCGGCAAGGCCGGTGGCTGCGGCCCTGAGCTGGGTGAGCATGGCGGCCTCTGGCTCATCCGGCTCGGACAGCGGCCACTCCTCGCAGAAGGCGTCGAGAGCTTGCCAGTTATCCATCACCTATCCTGGATGTTCCCACCGGCCCCAACCGGGCTGTGGCGCCAAGGTCACCAGTACCGGCCAGGCGGGGCCGGTGCGGTCAGCGGTCAGAGGCCGCCGGGGTGGTGTAGCCGACTCCCGGCACTGTCAGCAAGATTACCGGCTTCGATGGATCAGTCTCCAGCTTCTGGCGCAACCGCGACACATTGACGCGCAGCATATGCAGTTCGTTGGCGTACTCGCTGCCCCAAACCGCCTGCAAAATCATGGTGTGCGTGAGCACCCGCCCAGGGTGAGCAGCGATGTAGGCAAGCAGGCGAAACTCAAGTGGGGTGAGGGTGATCACCTCGTCATTACGGCGAACGCTGTGCTGGTCGAGGTCAATCACGATGTCATCTACCCGGAGCAGTCCTGAAGCAGGCGCGCCGGCGCTCCATGCGGTACGCCGCAGGACGGCTTTGACCCGCGCAATCAGTTCCCCCGCGGCAAATGGCTTCGTGACATAGTCATCGGCGCCAGCATCAAGGCCGCGAATCTTGTCCTGTTCGCGCCCAAGCGCGGAAATCATCACCACCGGCACCTGCGAACGCGCGCGCAGCCGCCGGCAGACCTCCACGCCATCAAGGCCCGGGAGGATCACATCGAGCAGGACGGCATCCGGATCGACCTGAGCTGCGAGGTCGAGCGCCGCGGGGCCCTCGCCGGTAACGGTGACCTCGTAACCGGCCAGCTCGAGCGTCCGGCGCAGCAGGCGTTGCATGGGCCGGTCATCTTCGACAACCAGGATGTGGGTGGTCCGTTCCGCCATCCCTCCACCTCGCGGCAGTTCGCAGGCACGCGGAATGCGCACGTCGCCAGCGGCAGCGCGGCCGTGACGATTGTACCAGGCCGCTCACGATGACGAGCCGAACCGCGCCGGCGTCATACGCGGAAACATATTCGTAACATGTCCTTGGGAAAATCGAGTGGTGACACCGTTGACCCGTGCCCGGTATTTCACTAACGTTACGGTACCCCCGCAGGAATGATACGTCTTGTGGGGCCAGGCCCGGATTCCGGCCCAGGGTGGCGGAATCGCGGGGCTTTTGCTATTCCCTCTGCGTGCCCTGGTTTCTGGTATGAGGTTCGACCGCCATGACTCCTCCCCATGCGCACGACCCCTGGCATAGCCGTCTGCAGCCGCGCGGTTCCCGCGACCAGGCTACCGGCGCCGCCGCGGGCCTGTACGACCCGGCGCATGAGAAGGATGCCTGTGGCGTTGGCTTCGTTGCCCGCATCGACGGGACGCGCTCTCATGAGGTGCTCCGTATCGCGCTGACGTGTGTTGATCACGTCACCCACCGTGGCGCGCTGATTGACGCCCGCACGGGAGACGGCGCCGGTCTCCTCACCCAGATCCCGCACGGCCTGTTTGCCCCGGAACTCGCCGATATGGGGGTACGGCTGCGCCGGCCGGAAGACCTGGCAGTGGCGATGCTGTTCCTGCCTGGAAGGTCGCTCGAGGACCAGGCGATTGCCCGTCGTTTCAGTGAGCGGGCAGTGCGCCACCAAGGGTTGGAGGTATTCGGCTGGCGGCTGGTACCGGTGAACCCGGAGGTGCTGGGTCCGCTGGCGGCGCGCACGATGCCGCGCATCGAGCAACTGTTGATCGGCCGGGCAACCGGCATCGATGATGCTGAGTTCGAGCGACGGCTGCTGCTGGCGCGTAAGGAAATCGAACGGCGGGCGATTGACGATGAGCTGGATGGACTGTACGTCGTCTCCTGCTCTCATCGCATGCTGGTCTACAAGGGCCTGGTCGTCGCCAGTCAGCTCCCGCAGTTCTACGCCGACTTGGCCAACCAGGCCTACACCACCGCGCTGGCGGTGTTTCACCAGCGATACAGCACCAACACCATGCCATCGTGGGAGATGGCGCAACCGTTCCGCATGATCGCGCATAACGGCGAGATCAACACCCTGGCTGCCAACCGCAACTGGAGCCGCGCCCGCGAGCCTGAACTGACCTCCCCGGTGTGGGGCGACCGCACCAAAGAGCTCTTGCCGCTGTACCAGGAAGGCGGCTCCGACACGGCCACGCTCGACAACCTCGTCGAGCTGGTGACGCTCTCGGGGCGCGACATTCGGCATACGCTGATGATGCTCCAGCCCGAAGCTTGGGAGAACATGCCCAATATGCCGGCCAACCGGCGGGCGTTCTATGAGTACCACGCGACGCTAACCGAGCCCTGGGATGGGCCCGCGGCACTGTCGTTCACCGATGGCGTCGTTGTCGGTGCCTGCCTGGATCGTAACGGGCTGCGCCCTTCGCGCTATGCCATCACGCGCGATGGTCTCGTGGTCGCCGGCTCCGAGGCCGGCATGGTGGACTTGCCGGTGAAGGAGATCGTCGAGAAGGGCCGGCTCGGCCCCGGGCACATGATTGCCGTGGATACCGGCCGGCGCGAACTGCTGCGCAATGACGACATCAAGGACGAGTTTGCCGCGCAGAAGCCGTATGGCCAGTGGGTGAAACGCCAGCGGCTGCGCCTGGATGATTACCTTACGCAGCGGCCCGGATCCGGCCTGCCACCTGATTCCTTGGACGTCTTGCGTCAGCAGGTGGCGTTCGCGTACAGCCAGGAGGAGATGGCGTTCATCATCCGGCCCATGGGTAACGAGGGCAAAGAGCCGGTGGGTTCAATGGGGGATGATACCGCACTGGCCGTGATGTCGGCCATGCCGCGGCTGCCGTACGCCTACTTCAAACAGAAGTTTGCGCAGGTGACGAATCCACCGATCGATCCGATCCGTGAAGAGCTGGTGATGTCGCTCGACACGTACCTGGGACGGCGGCGCTCGCTGCTGGAGGAGACGGAGCAGCACGCCCGGCTGGTGCACCTGACCGCACCGCTGATGATCGACGAGGAGATGGAGGCGCTGCGCCGCATCGCCGAGCCGGCGTTCTATGCTTTCACCATCCAATGCGTGTTTGATGCATCCTGTGGCCCGGAGGCGCTTGAACAGGCGCTGGCGCGCATCTGTGATGAGGCGGTGGCCGCCGTCGACTCAGGCGCTACCATCTTGATCCTGTCGGATCGCGGTGTCGATGCGCAGAAGGCGCCGGTGCCGATGCTGCTGGCAGCCGGCGCGGTGCATCATCACCTGATCCGGCACGGTCGACGGATGCGCGCCAGCATCATTGCCGAGACGGCCGAGGCGCGCGATGTGCACCAGATCGCATGCCTGATTGGCTTCGGCGCCTCAGCGGTCAACCCTTACCTGGTGTATGCCACACTGGCCGAGATGGCCGAGCAGACGGCACGGCACGAGCGGTTGGAGAAGTCTGAGCTGGCCGACGTGGCGCTGGCACTTGCCCGCACCATGACTGACGAAGGGCTAGCGGCGGCGCGGGCCGATGGGTCGTTTGGCCGCGCGATCCGGCTCAAGGCGTTCAGCAACTACGAGAAGTCTATCGACGCCGGCCTGCTCAAGATCTGCTCCAAGATGGGCATTTCGACCATCACCAGCTATCACGCTGCCCAGATCTTCGAGGCAATCGGGCTGTCACAGGCCGTGCTCGACCAGTGCTTCGCCGGGTTGACCTCGCGGGTTGGCGGTGTCGGCCTGCGCGAGATTGCCATGGAGGTGCTTGGCCGCCACGCGGTCGCATTCGGAGGGGTGCCCCGGCTGGACGATGGCGCGCTGTACCGCTACCGGCGAGACGGGGAGTATCACGCCTACAACCCAGGTGTGATTCAGGCGTTGCACAAGGCGGTTGAGTCTGGCACATGGGAGGACTACCGGGTCTACTCCGACCTGATCAGCGCCCGGCCACCGACGGCGCTGCGTGACCTGCTGACGTTCAAGCCGATGGGCGCTCCGGTTCCGCTAGACGAGGTGGAGCCCGTTGAATCGATCATGCGCCGGTTCGTCACCGCTGCGATGTCGCTGGGGGCGTTGTCACCCGAAGCACACGAAGTGATGGCGATCGGCGTCAACCGCATCGGCGCCAAGTCCAATACTGGCGAAGGCGGTGAGGACAAGCGCCGCTACCGGCAGTTGCCCAACGGCGACAGCTCGAACTCGAAGATCAAGCAGATCGCTTCGGCCCGTTTTGGCGTGACTCCTGGCTATCTCGCCAATGCCGAGGAGATTGAGATCAAGATGGCCCAGGGCTCCAAGCCTGGTGAGGGCGGCCAGTTGCCCGCCTTCAAAGTGTCGGCGCAGATTGCCGCGCTCCGCCACACGCTGCCGGGCACGCCGCTCATCTCTCCGCCGCCGCATCACGACATCTACTCCATTGAGGACCTGGCGCAGTTGATATACGACCTCAAGCAGGTCAATCCCCGCGCCCGTGTGGCGGTGAAGCTCGTGGCCGAGGAGGGTGTCGGCACCATCGCCGCGGGCGTCGCGAAGGGGTACGCCGATGTTATTCATCTGTCTGGCGCGGACGGCGGCACCGGTGCATCACCGTGGTCGTCGATCAAGAGTGCGGGCGCCCCGTGGGAGCTGGGCTTATCGGAGACTCAGCAGGTGCTGGTGCTCAACGACCTGCGCAAGCGCGTGCGGCTGCGCGCCGACGGCGGGATGAAGAACGCCCGCGATGTGATCGTAGCGGCGATGATGGGCGCCGAGGAGTTTGGTTTCGGCACGGCTGCGGCGGTGGCCGTTGGCTGCAAGATGGCACGGCAATGCCACCTCAACACGTGCCCGGTGGGGGTCGCCACCCAGCGTGAGGACCTGCGGGCGAAGTTCAGGGGCACGCCGGAGCATGTCGTGAACCTGTTCGCCGGCGTGGCGATGGAGGTGCGCGAGCATCTGTCGTTGCTGGGCGCCTGCCGCCTGGACGACATCGTTGGCAGGGTGGACCTGTTAGAGCAGGCAGCGCCCGCCGCAGAGGACCCACGCCTCGCGATGCTCGATCTGTCCCGGCTGCTATTCGACCCGGCCACGCGGACGGGCGGCGCCCGTCTGCGCGAGTGGGAGCGCAACGACCGGCCGGATGACGAGCCGCTTGACGAGCAACTGATTGACGCGTGCCTGCACTCGCTCAACAACGGCTTCCCTGCAAAGGTATCGGCCGCTGTCAGTAACCGGCACCGCGCGGTTGGCACACGGCTGGCGGGCGAGATCGCCTATCGCTGGGGCGACGACGGTCTGCCGTACGGCACCATCGAAGTCGCGCTCGAGGGCAGCGCCGGCCAGTCGTTCGGCGCATTCTGCATCAAGGGACTGCGCCTGTCGCTGACCGGTGAGGCAAACGACTACGTCGGCAAGGGCATGGGTGGCGGTGAGATCTCCGTCCGGCCACCGACGGAGGCGGCCTACGCCGGGCATGAGAACGTCATCGCCGGCAACACGGTACTGTATGGTGCGACCGGCGGTTCGCTGTTCCTGGCCGGACGTGCCGGCGAGCGCTTCGCAGTTCGCAACTCGGGTGCACGGGCGGTGGTGGAGGGCGTCGGTGATCATGGCTGCGAGTACATGACCGAGGGCGTGGTCGTCATCCTGGGCGACACCGGTCGCAACTTCGGCGCCGGCATGTCCAATGGTGTCGCCTATGTGCTGGATGAATCGCGCGAGTTCCCCAAGAAGGTGAATCCGGAGCTGGTCGGCCTGGCACAGGTCACCGGCGAGGCCGACATCGAGCTACTGGAAGGGCTGATCCGCCGTCATCTCGAGGTGACCGGCAGCGCCCGTGCCCAGCATATCCTGGATCGTTGGGACCAGTACCTGCCGCTCTTCTGGAAGGTGGCGCCGCACTTCGCGCTTACCGAGGAGGGGCCGCAGACGATTGTCCAGCGGCACCTGGCCAGCATCCGCGCCGGGGCGTTCTAGCACACGCCGGCCCCCAACAGGTGGCGGGCCATCCGGGACAGAAACCTGGATGCGCCCGCCGCTGCACTTCTGGCCCCGGCGCGCGCACCGTGCCCGCTGCAGTCCCGCGCCGTGCGGCGCGATACTAACAGCGACTGCCGCGCGGAGGATGGCCCGTGGATATTGAGCGGCGCACGCTGCTGTACGAACGTTTCGACCGCGTGTCCGATCCGGTGATGGTGGTACTCGCCATTGTCAGCATCCCGCTGATGGCGCTGCCCTGGATTGCCGACGTTTCGGCCGGGCAGGAGCGCGCGGCAGCGAGCGTCGATTGGCTGATCTGGGGTGTGTTTGCCGCCGAGCTGATCGTGAAGACGTACCTCGCCCCCCGTCGGGTCAATTACGTCATCACCCACTGGTATGACGTGCTGATCGTGGTGCTTCCTTTCCTGCGCGTCCTGCGCCTGCTGGCTCTGGCCGTGAAGGCGACCGCCGGCGCTCATGAGGTGTTCGTCCGTCATGGCTTTCATTACGCCTTGCTGGCTGGGCTGCTGATCTTCGTCGCCTGTGCCGCGGCGGTGACCTGGCTAGAAAAAGACGCCGGCGGCAATATCAACAGCTTCCCCGAGGCGCTGTGGTGGGCCGCGACGACGGTGACGACCGTGGGCTACGGCGATACCTTTCCGACCACCCCGTGGGGGCGGGGTGTGGGTGTGGTGCTCATGCTGGTGGGCATCGCGCTCTTCGGCCTGCTCACGGCCAATATCTCGGCCTTCTTCGTTGAGGCGCACGAACGCCAGCACCCAGCTGCGGAGGAGGCCACGCTGGTCCAGGTCCTCGCGAAGCTGGACACGCTGGAGGCCGAGATCCGAGCCTTACGCGCGGGTGTCGCGCCGGCGGACGTCCGCGCAGAGGTGGGGACGCCGGTTGAGCGGTAGCCGGACTCCTGCTGCCGTACCGGCCGGGAGTACCCCGGACCCAGATCACCATTGCCCTAAAGTCAGTAGCGCTTGGGCCGAAGATTGGGGTACACCGTAAATGGATCGTACCGGCCCCGACTCGCCACGGTTTAGGAGGCCGCGGGGCGAGGTGCGATGGCGGCGAGGTCTGCCCATGAGGGTCTATGGTGGCTTTGAGATCCTGTGGTTGTTGCTGGCCGTGGTGATCGGCTGGCTCGGCCTGATTCTGGGTAGTGCAACCGCGGTGGCGCTGCTGCATAGCTATTGGGTGGGCGTCGTGCGCGGGGTTGTGCTCACGGGCGCCTGCGTGCTGGGCGTTGGCTACACCTATACGCGCGCCACGCTGCCGCCACTTCTGCGGCTGTGAGCACTCACCGCGCGGCTGGCTTCACCCAGCCTGCGCCACCGGCCGCCGGTGTGCCAGCGCCAGGCCGAGTGCCGTCTCGACATCTTCGGCCGTCACCTGGTCCCGGCCGGCCAGCGCAGCATGGCCACGGGCCGTACGGTAGGCCGCGATGTCTGGTCGCAGACCATGGGCGCCGTGCGCCGCGCACGCCGACACGATCGCATCGAACTGCGCGGCCGGAACGCCTACGGACGCGATCAACTCCCGACCATGCGTCAGCCGTTGCAGCAATGCCTCTTGCTGATCGCGCCAACGGCAGGCAAATGTCTCGGGGTCCGCATCATAGGCAATGCGGCGCGCGACAGCCTGCCTGCGATCGCTAGCACGCTGTAGGGTGCGCGCTTCCACGGTGATGGCAAATCTGTCGGCCAGTTGCGGCCGCAGCTCACCCTCCTCCGGATTCATCGTTCCGATCAGGGTGAAGCGCGCGGGATGAGCAACGGACAGTCCGTCACGCTCCAGCACGTTCACCCCGCTGGCGGCGGCATCAAGCAGCACCGCCGTGAGGTAGCTGCCAAGTAGATTCACCTCGTCGGCGTACAAGATGCCGCGATTCGCCTCTGCCAGCAGCCCGGGGCGTAACGCCGGCCGTCCTTCTGCTCGGCTGCGCTCTTCGTCTACGGCGCCGAGCACCCGGTCTGGTGTGGAGCCCACCGGCAGATCGACCATCGGGATCCGCCGGCTATCCCGCTCCAGGAGCGGGCCGAGCGAGCGGCGCTGCAGGCAGCTGTGACAGACATCGACGGCAGTAGGGTCGCAACCGAAGGCGCAGCCGCGGACTACCTCGATCTGCGGAAGCAATCCGGCCAGGCCACGTACGGCTGTTGACTTGGCGGTGCCTGTTCCACCGCGGATCAGCACGCCGCCGATGCTGGGCTCTATCACTACCAGCAGCAGTGCCAGCTTGAGCTGCTCTTGGCCGGCGATTGCGGTGAAGGGGAACGGCGGAGCGGCCATGACGTAACACCTCGCCTTCTACCGGCGCGGGATGAGCAACTCAGCGGTCGCTAACTGGTCATTGCGCACGTATACATCGGCGAAGTACGCCGGCGGCATGCAGTCTGCGCAGTGGCGGCTGAGCCGGTGGTGTAGGTCAAGCAGGTCCGCATCAAACGGAATGCGTCCTGCATGGGTGTAGTGCTCATGCAGGAATGGCAGCATCGCAAATGAGTAGCGGGTCAGCTCCCCTTCGAGGACAGCGGGCCAGTCTGTATCAATGATCAGCGCCGGTGGAGACTGCTCCAGGTCGCGGATCGCGCGGTCGAGCGTCGATGGATCGGCGAAAAACGGAAACGAGTGGAAGAAGCGTGACGGCGGCCGCCGGTCAGCGAGGAAGTACAGCTGGCCGTTTCGGCCCAGGCTGTAGAACGTCTCGTCTGCTGGCAGCGCCTCGGATACCAGTCGTGCCATGCGTTCGGCCTGCACCTCCCGAATCCGCTGGCCCGCAAACCCCGTGGCGACGTGGCGCTGTGCCGGTCCGCGCTCGCGATAGGCGTCCGCGCTGGCGAGGACTGCCACATACCCGGTGAGTAGCGTAACCGCCACAAGTGCAAGCCGCCGGCGGGCTGACGCCGCGACGAGATAGCGGAAGCCGGCCGTCCCGGCGAGTGCGATCACCGGGAGCAGTGCCACGAAGTAGTGCCGGTAGAACGTACCCGGCGCTGCCACGACCAGGGCTGCAGCGAGCGTCCAGGCAAGAAGTACCGAGGCGTTTCGGCCACGCTCAGCCAGCAGCGCCACGAATCCGAGGAGTGCCAGCCACACAATCGGCGCCTCGATGATGCTGAACCAGAGCGGCGCGAACATGCTCCGCGATGCGCGGGCCGCGAGCGCCGGCCCGCTGCCGTAGAGCAGGGGGTAGCGGACGGCGCCGTACAGCAGATCATTCAGGGCGCCGGCCGCAGCGTAGATGGCAATGAGGATGAGGACGGGGACCGCTCCCAGGGCCGCGAACATCGCCAGGCCCTGGGCCCGCCGCAGCCGTGGCCCGGGCAGGTGATTCCAGATCAGGGCCACCGCTGCCAGTGCGTAGAAGCCCGCGAGCTGGTTCGTCAGACAAGCCACGCTGGTGAGCAGGCCGGCTGCCCCAAGCCAGGGCAGCCGGGCGGTGCGGAGCGCTCGGAGCAGGCAGACCACCGCCGCGGTGGCCAGTGGCACCGTCAGCGCCTCATCCATCGCCCAGATCCCAAGCTGGTGGAATCCCGTTGCCACGCTGAACAGCAGCGCGGCGACCAGGCCGAACCGGGCGGAGTACAGCTCACAGCCGGCGAAATACACCAGGGCAGCGGTGAGGCACAGCGCAACGGACAGCATCACCTGCGGAACCCAGGGATGCTCGCCTAGCAGGAGAAAGGCCACCGCGTACCACACCGGTGTCATCGGCGGCACGATATCGAACAGATCACGATAGGGGAGGCCGCCTCGCAGGATGTCGCGGCCCATGGTGGCGAAGATGCCCTCGTCGTTCATCATGGGCGCGCCGAAGAGCGGTACACGGAGCAGCAGCGGTACCAGAGACACCAGCCCTACGAGCAGTGTCCATCCCGCCGGTGCCCACCTCCCGGCGCGGATGGGGACGAGCGTTCTACCAGGCGACTTGACCGAATCGATCAGCACGGCGGACGGCTCCAGAGCCGAGCTAGAGTTCACGGAAGAAGTCAATGAAGGAGTACACGGCGGGGGTTACGGCAATGAGCATGGTGGCGGGCATGAAGAACAGCGCCACCGGGATCATCATCTTCACAGCCATCTTCTGGGCAGATTCCTGTGCTCGCTGGCGGCGGCGGGTGCGCAGTGCATCGGCCTGGACCCGCAACGCGGCCGCAATGCTGACACCGCTGCGTTCGGCCTGTACGACCGGCCGGATAACGCTGTCGAGTGGTTTGACGCCTGTCCGAAGGCCAAGGTCCAGCAGCGCTTCCTGACGGGGACGCCCCACGGCAATCTGCCGCATCGTCTTCTTGAGCTCAGCGCCAAGCGGGCCGTCCGTTACCTCGCCCACGCGAAGCAGCGCGGCATCCAATCCGAGCCCGGCCTCCACACAGGTGACGAGCAGGTCGAGCATATCGGGCAGTGACCGGGTGATCTTGGTTCTGCGGCCCCGCAGCCGTCCCTGAAGCCAAAGCCAGGGAAGTGCAATCCCGGTAAGCAGTGCCAGAGGCAGCCAGCGGATCCCCCAGGTATAAGCGCCGATGCCCGCGACGGCCGCAGCGCTCGTGCACCATAAGATGACGAACGTTTCAAGTCGTACCGGCTCGCCCGCGGCCACAAGCATACGGTCCAGGCGATCAAGCCAGCGCGAGGGCAGCAGTCCAGCGAGCACCTGACCGGCGCGGCGGCCGGCCGGCATCAAGATCCGTGCGGCGAGGGGCGCATCGGCTGCAACCATCTGGTTACCGGACAGCGCGCGCGCACGCACTCGCGCCGGTCGTGGCGGGCGCATCCCCAGCGCCACCACCAGCAGTAGCACGGTTCCGAAGGTCGTCAGGCCGATGAGTGCCAGCATGTCACACCTCGTAGGTCGATGCGATTTGCAGCATCACAATCACCCCCACCACCTCCAGCGCTGCTGCAAGAAGCAGCACACCCTGGCCGCTGCGCCGCTCGAATAGCGGCCTGACGAGCTCGTAGTCCAGTAAGGACAAGGACAACAGAATCAGCACGGGTACTGCCGCGATGACGTACGCCGAAAGGCGCTGTTCGGCGGTCAGCGAACGCATCTCGTTGTGCAGCCGAACACGCTCGCGCATCGTGTGGGCGACGTTATCGAGGATTTCGGCGAGGTTGCCGCCAACTTCACGCTGGACCAGGATTGCGGTCACGATAATGTGAAGGTCCGGGCTGCGCATCCGGCGGTCAAACTCATCGAACGCCTCTTCAACGGTTAGGTTGGCGGCGATCTCGGAGCGCACCCGGTCCAGCTCGTCGCCGAGTACGCCTCCCATTTGCTCGATCACCGCGTCGATTGAGGAGAGCAGGCCGATACCGGAACGCAGTCCTCGGGCGAGCATATCCAGCCCGTCTGGTAAATCGTTCACCAACGCGGACCGGCGACGATTGAACCGCCAGCGCAGCAGCAATCGCGGGAGTACCAGACCGGCGCCGGACGCCGCCGCCACGCCGAGCATCCCGAGCCCGCGGGCACCCAACACCGCGGCAGCCAGAGCCGCCAGCGTCACGGCCAGCGCAGCGCTGCCGACCAGGAACTCGCCGGCCCGCAACGGCACGGCAGCGCGGTCTAGATCATCTGCGAGTCGCGCAGCGCTGGGGCTGTGACGGAGAATGGCTTGCAAGATCGGGATGCTGCTGTAGTTATCGAAGCGAAGGGCAGAACGGCCGGAGGTGATGGGTGAACGATCGTTGTGCGCGATCCGCGTAACGCGCTCGCGCAGCCGGGCGCGGCCATCGGTGACGCGCCGCTCGATGCCAATCGCCAGCAGCACCACCGCGACAAACGCTGTCAATGCGATCGCCAGCAGCACGGCTCTCCTCCCCTGACGACTGCGCTAGAAGCGCCGGCCTCGCGCAAACGTCTCGGTGTGCAAGTCAAAGCCAAACGCCTGCAATCGATCCGCGAAGCGCGGCCGAACGCCGGTCGTCTCGAAGTAGCCCGCAACGGGCCCTGCGCCCATCGAGCCCGTGATCACGTAGCGGTAAATGTCCTGTGTGGTGACGGTCGGTCCCTCCATCCCGGCGATTTCGGTGATGTGGGTGACCCGCCGGGCGCCATCAGGCATCCGGGCGATCTGCACCACCAGATGGATGGCAGAGGCGATCTGCTCGCGGATCGCCGAAATGGGGATGTCATACCCGGCCACCAGCACCATGTTCTCAATGCGTGCCAGCGCGTCGCGCGGTGAGTTCGCGTGCAGCGTGGACATCGACCCCTCGTGGCCGGTGTTCATCGCCTGCATCATGTCGAACGCCTCACCGCCGCGGACCTCCCCGACGATGATCCGGTCGGGCCGCATGCGCAGCGCGTTGCGGAACAGGTCGCGCTGTGTCACTTCGCCACGGCCCTCGATGCCGGGGGGGCGCGCCTCTAACCGGACCACGTGGCGCTGCCGCAACTGCAGCTCAAGCGGGTCCTCGATGGTGACGATCCGTTCGCCCGCTCCCAGGCAGGCTGAAAGCGCGTTAAGCAGGGTCGTCTTGCCGGTGCCGGTCCCGCCGGAGATCAACACGTTGATGCGAGCGGTGATGCAGGCGCGCAGGAATGCCACGGTCTCATCGTTAAGTGTGCCAATCGTGATCAGATCGTCCAGGCCGTAGCGATCGGTGCGAAACTTGCGGATCGTGAGGATTGGGCTGTCCGGCGCCAGCGGCGGGATGATGACGTTGACGCGCGATCCATCCGGCAGGCGCGCATCGACCATCGGCGATGCCTCGTCGATGCGCCTCCCCAGCGGTGCCAGGATACGCTCCACGACCCGCATCACATGGGCTGCATCGCGAAATTGCAGCGGCGACTCGTAGAGACGCCCATCGCGCTCGAAGTACACGAGGTCTGGTGCGTTCACCATGATCTCGGAGATCTGTGGATCCCGCACCAACGGATCGATTGGCCCGTAGCCAGCGATCTCGTCGACGACCGCGGCGATGATCTCTTCCTTTGTCTCGCCGATGATCTGCGGTGCATCGACCGACAGCAGGGCGCGGGCCGCGCTCTCGATTGCCTCGCGCGACTTGCGGCCGCTGCTGTCGCTGATGACGGCCGGGTCAAGCTGGCGGACGAGGCGCTGATGCAGCCACTGTTGCACCTCCTCCGGCTCTCGCCCGTCAGGCCGTACCCCGGCGGCGATACCGTTGCCCGTGAACTCTGACCGTCGCCACTGGCTCATTGCCTACCCCACTCGCACCGGCGCCCAGCGCAGAAGCCGTCGTACACTCGCCACTGGCCCGCGTCCGCCGGGACCAGCCATGCCACTGACAGCAGCGGCCAGATCTCGAAACGTCCCGGCAAAGGCCGATTTCGGCCGGCTGAAGACCAAGCTGTCGCCTACCTGCGCTGCAGACGGCACCCGCCGGTCGTACGGCACTGTCCAGGCGATTGAGCGGTCCAGCGCCTGTTGCACATCAGCCGGGCGCAGGTCATCGCGGGCGCGCGTCAGATTGAGCACCAGGCGTACCTTGTCCGTTGGGCAGTCCCAGCGCTGCAGAATCCGCAGCGCCACCTTTGTATCGGAGACGCTGGACAAGTCCATGCTGGTGACCAGCAGCGTCATCGTGGCGCTGCGGACGCATTGCTCGACCACCGGGTCGAAGACATCCGGCGTGTCAATCACCACGAAGTCATAGGCCTCGCTCAACAGGTCGATGAAGCGTTCCACCCGGTCCGGCGTGACGCCTCGCCACTCGTCAGGGTCTGCTGGTCCGGTGTACACCTGGACGCCGCTGGCATGTGCGACACCTAGCGCAGCGATGCCGGCACGGTCCATCCGCGCTACCGTGCCGATCAACGTGGTAACTGGCTGGGCAGGCGCCAGGTTGAGCATGGTAGCCACGTCACCGAAGTGGGTGTCAGCGTCGACGAGCGCCACCGTGCGCCCGGTGACCTGGCGCAGCGCGAGCGCGAGGTTGATGGCCACGACGCTCTTGCCAACGCCGCCCTTGGCGCCGCTGACGGCCACCACCGTGCCACGGACAGCCACGGTGGCATGGCCCGCGCGGCGGAGCTGACGTTGCTCCTCCTGCTCCAGCGCAGCGAAGATGGCGGCGCGCAGATCATCGCCGGCGAGCGGCCGCACAAGGTAGTCGCGCACGCCGGCACGGACGGCGCGGCGGACATCAG
Source organism: Chloroflexota bacterium (assembly GCA_963170165.1). Lineage (GTDB taxonomy): Bacteria > Chloroflexota > Dehalococcoidia > CAUJGQ01 > CAUJGQ01 > CAUJGQ01. The sequence continues at coordinate 24,745 of CAUJGQ010000095.1, forward strand.
CGGCGCCATCCATCGTGGAATACGCGATCACCGGGGTTTCCAGCAGCAACCGGGCCAGACCCTCGATGGTCTCAAGGGCGCGGTTGGGCGGGTCCTCGATGCCGACCAGGACGGCATCAGGCAGCGTCTCGCCGGCGGCCGAGGAGGCGCTGACCCCGTAGCGTGCCTCACCGGAGACGGTGAAGCCGGCACGCTGGAGCAACTTGCGCAGCTCCACGCGGCTGTCGGCGTTTTCATCCACGATGAGGACGCTCGGTTGCTTGGCCACGGGCTCATCCCTTCCTGATCGGCGTGTGCCGGTCGCCTACCGGCTCACCGGCCCGGGCGAGGGCAGCACTATCGGCTCAGTTACCGGGGCCAGCGGCCGCTCCTCGCGGTCTCCGAATGGCCGGAGCGCCAGCCGGATCTTGCCTTCGGTCTCAGCCAGGAACAGCAGCTGTGCTTGTGCCGGGTCTACCGCCAGCGTCACACTGCGGTAGCGCTCGCGCGTGGCGGCCAGCCGGCCGTTGCCATCGTCACGCGAGCGGCCATCCGGACCGGCCTCGGTCAACTGCGCTGCGTCGCTGTCAACGGCCAGCACCTCGATGTTCTGCAGTATGGTGAAGGCGCCCTTCGGCTTCAGCTGACCGGCGGCCGGCGTGCCACCGGTCAGCTTCTCGACTTCGACGCTGACGATCACGTCGACGAAGTCCCCCGGGCGAATGTGACCGCCGCCGCTGATCACCTCACTGGTGGCAATGGCCATTGCCCGTTTGCCTGGCGGCACGATGTAGGACAACGCCTCGGCGGTGGTAGCCTGGATGACCATCCCCGGGACAACCTGAGCGCCAGCCGCGATTGGATAGCGGGAGCGCAACCCCACCACGCGTGCCGTCTCCTGGTATGCGGCCGGCACCGCGGCTGCGGGCTGAACCCGGCGCACTTCGAGCATGTCGCTGGTGATGGTGGTGGCGATAGGGATATCTCGCCTGGCGACAACCACCGTGGCTGTGGAGGAAGATTGCGCCTCGCGGTCGCGATCGCGGGCGCGCACGTACGCCACCAGCAACACGGCGGTCGCAGTGCCCATCAGGACGGCTGCCAGCAATACCCAGGTGCTGCCGCGTGAGCGCACCCCTCGCTGCGCTGTGATTCCAGCCATGGCCGTCCTCCGCTCTGCCCTACTCCGAAAGCCGGATATCGCCGTGGTTGACATCGCCGCTGGGGATGAACACATCGCGGAACTCAACCGGGCCGGTAATGTCAATCTCGTAGGCCACGATGCGCATGATGATGTTGGAGGTCGGGCCTGCTGGCCCCACGCTCTGCGGGCCGATGAGGATGGTGCTGCCCGGCAGGTAGATGGAGCCGTATGGCGGGTCCGGTAGCCCCATCGTCACGCCAGACTGGATCCGGGTGGAGGCGCTGCAATTGGGCAAGCCACTGTTCGGCCGCGCCTGGAAGATGACCAGCCCCTCCCACTCGCCCGAGATGGGGGGCGTGACCCGGAACTGCACCTGGTCGTCAAACGTGATGGCGCCACAGACGCGGCGCGGCGGGTTCTGTGCGCCCGGATTGCGGGCATTGAAGAACAGCACACCGGAGCCCTCGACGACGGTGCCGGGCGAGACGCGCAGTCCGCCACCTGCCAGGTAGTAGATGCCGGCAGACAGCGTGATCGGTGTGGAACTGCCGTTGCCATCCAGGTAGATACCGCCCCAGTACACGCCTCCGGTCAATGCACTTCCCGCGGCCACCGTGCACACCACGGGGTTGCGCATGGTGGTGTGGATAGCGTTGCCATAGTCGCAGGACGGCATGTCCTGCGGGGTGTTAGGTTGCGGCACCGGTGGCAGTCCGTCCTGGCCGAGTTGGGGCTCATTCACGCCGCCAAACGGGTCGGCCAGCCAGCCTGGCGCCGCGTTTGGGAAGATTGATGACGAGTTCGACAAGAACGGCTGCTGTCCGGTGCACAGGTCAATCCAGCGCGCATTGATCACCCCGCCGCCCGCGACGGTCATGGTGCGAAAGTCCCCGCCGGCGCAGTTGGCTGCGCCCACCACGATGCCACCACGCGGCAGGTTCAGCGTCGCCTGTTCCAGACTGAACGAGTCACGCCCGGTGCTGAGCGAGTGCAACACCGGCATCCCGCCCTCGGCGCGACGGCAGGTGGCGTTGGCGCTAATGGTCACATTGGCGATACCGAACATCCGCTGCGTGCGCCGAACATTAACGGTGATCTGATCGTTAGCGAGCGCGCCGCCACCTCCGCCCACGGTGCCGGAGGTGCTGACTGCTGGGGCGGGCTGCGCCAGGCTGCGTCCCTCAATGTGGGTGCTGGTCGCACCGCCGGTGTTGTTGCGGGTGCTCGCTTCAACGTATTGTTGTGCGATACCCGCGGGGTTCTGGCCGGGCCTTGTTCCGGGCAGGTCAAGGCAGCCGGCCAGCGCGCCGGCATCCGCTGCCCGCTGTGCGGACGTGCGGGAGCTGACGGCAATGGCGCCGTTGACCGCCACTAGCCCCAGGATGAAGAGGAACAGGTAGCCGCACGCGACGAGAACCACCACCTGTCCCTGCTCACCGCGGGGGCCGTCTGCGTGACCCATACGGACCCGGCGGGCCAGCCGCCCGAGCCACGGGATGCGGCGGAGAAGCACCGATCGGCTCATCACACCTGCCCCTACGGTCTCCGGCTCACTCCAGGCGCATATGCGTGCGGGCCGACATCGCCATGCTGGTGGAGATCGCGCCCAGCGAGAACTTGGATATGAGTCCCGCCAGTGGTGTATGGAACTGGTAGGTGTACTGGACCCGCACCTCGACATTGGAGCCCGGTTGTTTCGAGGGCGAGTCGTACGTGACGGTCACCTGGCTGGTTGTCACACCAGCCTTTACCGCGGTGTCCACCACGCGCTGCTGGACGCTAGCGGTGGACGGACGCGGATAGGTGATGGCTAGCCGCGCGCCTTCGCGTGAAGCGTTCTCAATGACCATCCACGTCTTTAGCGCCCCTGCCGTCTCCGCGATGAAGAACACCAGGATGAAGATGAACGGCAGAATGAGCACGAACTCGACCGTGGCCGAGCCATGCTCATATCTGCCGTCGCGTCCCCGCAGGGTGTTCAGCTTCACGCCGGCCTCCTCCCCGCCGGCGACCAGCGCGGTCAACGGCAGGGGACGCTGCGGTTCCGATACGGCGCCGGCCGCTTAGTAGGCCCCGATAAACGTCGTCAAGTTCGTGATGGCGTCATTGATGGCCGTGCCGATGCTGGGCGAGGCGGCGATCAGCGCCGAAACCACGACGACCACCACGATGCCGGTCACGACGGCGTATTCCACCGAAATCGCGCCGCGTTCACTGACCCGCGCCGCGACGGCGCGCACCCACGTCTGCAACCAGGACCAGATCGCTGCCACGGTGTCCTCCCGTGCCTGCCCGTGCTTGGCTGGCCGGTCTCCCGCGCGCGCGGGCGGCGCCGGCCAGTTCCGGGCGGCTACACACGCGACTGAGGATGCCGGACCAGCCGTCAGACGGGAATAAGACGGACATAAGAAAAGTGCATGCGTGTCGAGACGGTTACGTTTGCACTTACAGATTTCTTATGTGCCTCTTGACGTTTTCTGCTGCTGCTCGTGCTAGTGTGGCGCGGGTGCTGCTATGTCGAACCTGATCAGACGCTGCACGCTCGGTCTGACGCTGCTGGCTGCCTTGGCTGCCCTGTCCAGCCCGGTGCTGGCCCAGCCGCCGCGGCCGGTTACGATCACGCAGGCCGAGGATCGAGACGGAGCTGTGACCGCGGTGCTAACGGTGCTTGACGGCGCCGGACGCCTGCAGACGGGTCTACCGCCGAGCGCCTTCCGCTTCTGGGTGGACGGCGTTGCGGTTACCTCGACCGACGTGCGGTACGCCACCGATCTGCAGGCGGGCCTGTCGCTCGTGCTGGCGATTGACGTTAGCGGCAGCATGGCGGGCGAACGGCTGACGGCGGCCAAGCGCGCCGCGATCACCCTGTTGGGCACGTTGAGCCCCGCAGACCGGGTATCGCTGCTCGTCTTTAATCAGGCCGTTGCGTACTTCGTTGACTACACCGGCGATCACGCTGCGGTTCAGGCCTCTGTCAACAGCTTGGGAGCACAGGGCAACACGTCACTGTACCGCGCTGCAATCGCGGCGGTCGATAAGGCACTGGCCGGTCCGCTCCCACGGCGGGCGGTGGTGCTGCTGACGGACGGCGAGAATATCGAGCCAGGCGGCACCGTTACGCGAGGGGACGCGCTCGAGCGGGCACGGCAAACCGGTGTGCCAGTGTACGCCGTTGGTCTCGGCAGCGAAGCCGACCAGCAATTCCTGGATGAGCTCGCAGCGGTCACACGCGGTGCGGCGCGCAATACCCCACAGCCAAGCGGCCTGGACGCGCTATACCGTTCTCTGGCTGAGGAGTTGCGCGGACAGTACCTCACTCGTGTCGTGCCCGCGCCGGTAGCACCTGCTCCGGCCCACGTGCTTCGTGTCCGGGTCGCCACCACCGCCGGGGAGTTCGAAGACCAGATTAGCTTCGCCGGCGCGTCGCTCACGCTGATCGCCACACCTACGCCAACGCCGTCCCCGTCACCATCGCCAGTCGCAACCGCAACAGCGCTGCCGGTGGCGACACCAGCGCCACAGGTAACGGCTGTGCCGGAACCGGTAGCGGTGGTGGAGTCTGCCGCGGGACGTGGCTGGTGGTTCGCTGCGCTCGGCGCGCTGGGGCTGGCCGCAGCCGTGATGCTGACATGGTGGGGCTGGCGGCGGCAGGGCGCCCGCCCGCCCGCCGTCGCGACGCTGGAAGGAACGGCACTGCCACCAGTACCGCTGGCGCGGCGGGGGGCGACGCCGGCGGCAGCGCCGGCGCGGCTGGAGGTTGTCGCCGGGCCGGCCACCGGCACCATGCTGCACGTGGGCGACGAGCCGGTCACGGTGGGGACCGATGACCGCTGCTCGCTGGTGCTGCCGGCCGAGGGCCTGCAGTTGGAGCGGCGCTATGCCCGGCTGTGGCGGCGGGACGGACGCTACATGCTGCACCGGCTGGAGCCGGATCGTACTGGTGCGGGAGAGGCGCCACCGGCGCAGTGGCTGGTACTAGAGGATCACGATGAGTTCTCCATCGGCCCGCATCGCCTCGCCTTCCGCCTGCTGGAGCCGGAGCCATCTCTTCGTCGGTGAGGAATACGCGGCGCCATGATCGCCGTGCGGTTGCGACACCCGCCATTGTGCTACCTCGTGGCAGCAGGCACGCTTCCGGGTCGGTCGACCGGGTTCCGCCGGCGCCGGGGTGATGGTGGAGGGCGGGTATGGATCTGACAACGCCGTCGTGCACCCGGTGGCGATGGCGCCAGCTTGCCGGTGCTGGGTGTCTGCTGGTGCTCGTCTGGACGGCTACCGTGGCATGCGACAGTATTCGCGACCGGGTGCGGGGTGAGCGTGCGCCGGAGCGCGACAGTGGCCAGATGCGCATGACCGTGCGCCGGTTCTCAGATGATGAGCTCCAGCGGCTGCTGCTGCCTGCCGGCGCCGTGCCCGGATCGATGCAGCTGCACGCCCAGTACGGCATCCCTAACAGCGCCGTTGCCCTGTACTTCGATAATGCGCCGGATGCGCTACGCCGCCTGGATCAGCTCGGACGCGTTCACGGCGCGGGCATCGACTACACCTTGCGCGGCGGTCCGCGCTCCGGCGAAGCAGCTGTACAGATCACCGCCACCGTGTCGTGGTACAGCACACTGGCGGGCGCCGGCATGGTGCTACGTGACCCGGCGATGGAGCTGGTGTTGCACCGCCTCGGGCTTCCAACGGGTGAGATCGCGCTAGACCAGGTAGCCGATGCGTCGCGCGGCTTCCGTGGTGTGACGGAGCGTGAAGGTGTGGCCCTGATTGCCTATGCGGTCATGTACCGGCGGCAGAACACCATCGGTTCGGTGCAGGTGCTTGTGCCTGCCGGCAGCGACGACGGTGGCCGGCTGGCGCTGCAGCTCGCCCGCCGCCAGGCGGAGCTGCCATGGCCCGCACCGGCCAGGTGACAGCAGCCCGGACCGGCGTCCGTGAAGGCGGGTGAGCGATGGAAATCGCGGATCTCGGTGGCGTGGCTGAGGCAACCGGCCGGGCGCCGGCTCACCGCCACGAGGCGGAACCGGTTGACTCGGTGACGGCAGCCCTGCGCGTACTGGGACTTGCCGCCGGTGCGGATGCGGGCCTGGTCGAGATCGCCTACTGGACAGCGGTCGAGGAGTGCCATGCTGATGACAGCTCCTGCCGAACTGACCGCCGGCGGATGATGGAGCGCATTAATCGTGCACGTCAACTCGCACTGGCCGGCGCTGGCCAGTCCGTGACACCCGAACGCCGCCCGCGCGCCCTGCCGCATGTCCCAGCCGGTGCAGCCGGCGCGGTGCTGGCACTGCTGGCCGCGACTCCCGCGGCGTTGCTGCTGGCGGCGCTCCCATCCGCAAGCGACCAGCGGCTGCCCCTGGCGATTGCGGCCAGCGCGTTTACCATCGCCATCTTGGCTGCCATTGGATGGCTCGTTCGCCGCCGCTTCCGTCCGCGGCAGACATCACCGTTTGCCGTGCTGCAGCTGAGCGAGTCGGCCCAGCCAAGCGTTGTGCGGGTCGTTCACCGCGCGTTGCGCTCCGGCGCTCTGGCACGCGGCGCAGCAGAGCAAGTGGCAGAACTTGACGCGGCGCTGTCGTGGATTCTCTCCGGCAGACAGGAGGTCGTGCCGGAGCGGCCGGACCGCGCTCCCTGGAGCAGGGTGGCCCTGTCCCGGCTCGCGGCGCGCTACCGGCAGAGGCGCGCTTTCGGCGCCCGCTCACCGGCACTCCCGGCGCCGCCCGAGTGGCCGGATCCCGTCGTGACGGCGCCCGGCGCAGGTGGGATGGATGGCCGGCGTATCCCGGCTGTGACCGCTCCGACGGGCCGGCTGGTCGTGTATGACGCTGGTGGCCAGGTAGCCACGCTGCCACTGGAAGAAGGGCGGGTCTACGTCATCGGCAGTGGCCTGGGTTGTGACTTGCAGCTTGTCCCGGCCGGTGGCGTTGGCGAGGAGCACGCGCGTATCCAAGTCCGCGGGAACCGCGTTCGGTACCATCACTGTGATCCGGCCACCGTATCGACCTGCAGCGGGAACGAGGTGTCGTTGGCGCAGCTTGAGGACCGGGACGAGGTCGTGTTCGGGCCGTATCGCTGCCGCTATGTCGCGGCACTCGCAGAGGGCACGGATCGCGCTGCAGGCTCGCCAGCAGGCGGCACACTGCAATGCTGAAGCTCCGGATAGTACTAGTCTTGACCATGCTGCAACGAACTTGACACGAATTTGGCCGCGATTGCGGTTGTCGGTTACGTACCTGAAACCGACAATGTCGCCATTCTGGCCATCATCTGGTAAGGCAAGTGGACGGCCGCCACCTAGGTCGTAATCGGTCGAGCAGCGCCGGAGCACCGCCTATGGACACCGCTACGCCTGACTTGTTGCCGGTGATGGTCTGCTCAAGTGCACCGGTCCCGGTGCCAGAGTGGACACGGCGCGGTCTGGTCGTACTGGCCGGACCACCGCTGGTGCTCGCGCCAGCAGACCGCCGGCCGGCAGTGATCTTCGTCGACCGCTCGGCGGGGAAGTTCCTGGGTGTGGCACAGCAGCTGCAGCAGAAGACCGGCGTGACCCTGGTCGTTGACAGCGCGCTGGATGCCGCGTCGTTGGATTCGGCGTGTGATGCCGTGATCGCGGATACGCTCGGTGATCCCGTGCTGGCGGCGGCCACGGTTGCCGCGCTTATGCGCCGTGGGGTGCCCGCAACTCAGCCGCCCGCGGTGGAGTCGTACGCGCTC
>CAUJGQ010000096.1 GCA_963170165.1 Chloroflexota bacterium
GCCATGAAGGCGGGGCTGGTCCAGGTGCCAGCGTGCACGCCGTTGGTGACAGCGGCGATATCGTGGCCGGGGAACATATCGCGCGAGACTTCCTCGTGGCGCTTGGAGACGCCGTTGACGTAGCGGGAGCAGGCCAGCGCCAGCAAGGTCATGTTGAGTGTGCCGTTGAGGTCGCCCAACAGGGCGCGCAGGATCCGGGCCCGCCGCTCTCCCAGCAGATCGCGCACCATCTCGGTCGGGAACTTATCGTGCCCGGCGGCGACAGGGGTATGCGTGGTGAACACGCAGCGCTGGCGAATCAGGTCCCGCACGGTCGCGGTCACCGCCTCCGGGCCGGCATCACCGATGATCTGTTCCGCCAGTGCCAGGGTCAGCAGGGCCGAGTGACCCTCATTCATGTGATAGGGGGTGACCGCGTCATAGCCCAGCGCGCGCAGCATGGCCACACCGCCCAGGCCGAGCACCGCTTCCTGGGCCAGCCGGTAGCGGCCGTCGCCGCCGTACAGCAGGTCGGTGAGCGTACGATGCCAATCGCTGTTTTCGGGCTGGTTCGTATCCAGCAAATAGACGGGCACCACATGGCCACCGACGCCACGGATGACAAAGCGCCAGACGCCGACGTACACGTCCCGGCCATCAAGCTGGATGACCACCCGCGGGCTGAGCCGCTCCATCCATTCCGCCGGATTCCACTCGTCCGGCACCTCGGTTTGGTTGCCGGTGGCATCCAGGCGCTGGCGGAAATGACCCTTGTGGTACAGCAGCGTCACGCCCGCGACGGGAACAGCCAGGTCTGCGGCAGCGCGCAGCACATCCCCAGCGAGCACGCCCAGACCACCGCTATAGGTGGGCATATCCGAGTGCAGCCCGATCTCCATCGAGAAGTAGGCTGCGTTGACTGCATCGGCGCCGGTGGCGGCGAGGTCCACAGGCCACATGACAGGCCTCCCCAAAAACCAGAACCAGCCTGGCACTGAACTCCAATGGTAGGGTGACGCTCGCCACGGCCGGTGTGACGCTTATGTTTTTCTGCTCACCTTAATGGTCGTGAGCGCGCCTTCTACCGCACATGCGGCAGATCCCGCACCGCCGACCGTGCGGTCGGTCAGGCAAGGCGGCGCGGCGCCTCTGGTGGCAACATCTCCACCCAGGTGGCGCCGCGGTTGAAGGCGATCTCCCGGCCGCTCTCATCATAGTAGCGGGTCCGGCCGTTTGGTCCATCGGTGCGCCATGTTCCTTCCGTCACCACGCCGTCGCGCAGCACCAGCGCCCGGCCGCTCCCTTCACTCTGGTAGAGCAGATGTCCGGAGCGATCACCTGCCGGGATCACCGGCGCCAGGTGGATCACCACGTTCTTGACCCGCAGTTGGGTATTGGTGCCCGCATCGCGATGTGGCGCGCCGCCCTGGAAACGCAGATAACTGTTGCTCGCCGGGTCATACTCCCAGCGCACCGCGAATGCGCCACGATTGATGCCGGTGGTGTCAAAATCGAGCGAGGCAGCCGTGACCGGCGCACCGCTCGCACCGCCGTCCTCCTTGAAATGCCACAAGGAAAGGCGCGCCGGGCCGCTCCAGCCGCGGGCACCAGCGGCGGCGCGCACGGCGGCGGTGCTGGTGACGGCGTTATGTGGAGCGGCTCGGGACGGGTCGCGGCTGATGACACCGCCCGCTTCTTCCTCAAGGTGGTGCACACCCCACTGCCGCATCTGGGACACCGCGTCCGCGGGCCCTTCCTCTGCTGCCGCGCCGGCATGGGCAAGGACCGCGTCCAGCTCCAGGGCCAGTCTCAAGAAGGGCGTGCGCACCGAGCGCACCGGTTCAATGCGGGATACCGCTGCGTGGCTGTACACCGCCAGAAAGCGGGTGATGCCGCCCTCCACCAGCAGCTCGTACACCACCTCCGCCTGAGCCAGACCGTATTGCGGTCGCGCGGGGAGCGCGTTGTCGATCACCACTGCCACCGGTAGCCCCTCCGCTGCAGCCGGGAGCGAGACGCCGTCCAGCGGACCGTAGACGGGCTGAGCCACCGCCGCGAGCACACGCGCGTTGATGGGTGCGCGTGCCACCGCACGGCTGCCGCCCGGGCGTGGCGCGGAGCTGTGCGCGCCACAGGCGGCAAGCGACACTATTGCCACCAACAGGCCAAGGAGCCGGACAAGCCGGCTACCTCTTCGAAGCATGGGAGCCACCCCACCGCGCAGAGCCTGCGGCCTGGCCGGGCCCTGCTATGGAGCAGTTTCGGCACGGTCGAACACGGTCGTGAGCGGCTTTGCAATGAGCCGCTATCGGTATATCCCCAGGCTTGACTTCTGATTTCGGAGTGACAGAATGTCCGCATCCGCGGGTGTGGCCGGCGGGCGGGCAGGCAGTCACGCGGGGAGCGCGCCGGCCGGAGTCTGGTGAGTGTCAGGAGGGCACACCATGACGGGCGGGCAGAGATGGAGCCGGAGACGGCTGCTGGGCAGTGGCGCGCTGGCCGGCGGGGCAGCGGTGCTGGCCGCGTGCGGCGGCGGCACAAAGAAGGCAGAGCAGCAACAGGCGGTACAGACGGGTAATACCGCCGCACAGGGTCAGGGCGGGCAGGCCAAGGCGGGCGGCACACTCAACTGGCTGGCTGCCACCTCCGATGCCGCCACCGGCTGGGACCCGCACAAGTCCTTCAGCTTCAAGACACACACGGCGCTCTCCTACACGCACGAGCGGGTGATGGAGTTCAGCTTCGGCGCCGACGCCGAGCCGGGCGATTACACCGCAGTGCCCGGCCTGGCGGAGCGCATCGAGCAGGTTGACCCGACCACCTTCAAGATCGCCCTGCGTCAGGGGGTGAAGTTCCATAACAAGGCGCCAGTCAACGGCCGCGTGCTGGACTCCGGCGACATCAAGTACACCATTGACCGGATGCTCGCCAAGAAGTTCACCTACCGCAACATCTTCGAAGACGTTGTGGACAAGGTCGACACGCCGGATAAGCAAACGGCCATCTTCAAGCTCAAGATGCCGTACGCCGACTTCCCCGTAAACCTCGCCAACCACTACGCCTGGATCATCGCCAAGGAGTCGGTGGAAGCAGCCAAGGACGGCGATATCTCCCGTGCTGACCAGGTGATTGGCACCGGCGCGTTCATGATGGACAGCTTTGAGCCGGGGCAAAAGGCCACCTACGTCAAGAACCCAGACTACTACCGCAAAGACAAGGCCGGCATGGCGCTGCCGTACCTGGACAAGATCGTCACCTTCTACTCCGCTGACCAGGCGACACAGGAGGCGATGATTCGCTCTAAGCAGGTGGACGGTGGCGGCGTCAATCTCCCGTCCGTGGCGGCGATGAAGTCCAGCAACCCCGAGCTGGTGTGGTGGCAGAACCTGTCCGCGGGTGGGGACGTGTTCTACTTCCGCATGGACAAGAACGAGACGCAGGACATCCGCGTGCGCCAGGCAGTGGCGTACGGGTTCGACCGTAAGGGCTGGCTCAAGTCGCAGTACGTGGACAACGGCACGATCCACAACGGGCCGCCGCTGCCTGCCTCCTATACCGGCTGGTTCGTAGAACTCAAGGACCTGGGCGAAGGGGCACAGTTCTACGAATACAAGCCGGAGGAGTCGAAGAAGCTGCTGACGGCGGCTGGGTTCCCCAACGGCTTCGACGGCACGCTCGATCTGTCCAACGCCCAGGGGTACGGACAGGCGACCTTCAACCGCGGCCAGCTCTCCGCCGACCTGATGAAACAGATCGGTATCAACCTCAAGCTCAACCCCAAGGAGTACGGCGACTGGCTGGCAACCGGCCACGCCGGCATCTACGACAGCTTTGCCTTTGGCCCGCTCACGCCGCTGGTGGCGATGGACGACTGGCTATGGGGGATGCACCACAGCAAGGCCACCACCAATAAGGCCCACTCCGTCATCCCCGAGCTGGACGCCCTGCTCGACAAGCAGCGCGGCCTGTACGACACGGCCGAGCGCAAGAAGGTGGTGGCCGACATCCAAAAGCTGGTGGCCAAGCACGTGATGTACATCTTCGCCCCCGCCGGCAACACCACCACCGCCCAGCAGCCCCATGTCAAGAACTTCCGCCCAAAGTCCGGCTACAACATCGGCAACGCCATGCGGGCAGTGTGGATTGATAGGGGGTAGGGAGCGGAGATTGGGCCGCCGGAGAATCCCGTCTCCCCGGCGGCCCGCTTCCGGCTGCCTGCCCACCCCGCCCGGAGCATGCCATGGTCCAGTACATCTTGCGGCGTGTCCTGCTGATGATCCCAACGCTCCTGATCGTCAGCATTATCGTGTTCTCGCTGATCCGGCTAATACCGGGGGATATCGCCGAGATCATGGTAGAGAACCGCAAGTATGCCAACGATGTGCAGGAGCTACGGCACAAGCTGGGGCTCGATCAGCCGGTGCCGGTGCAGTACGCCAAATGGCTGGGGGGACTGCTCACCGGTGACTTCGGCACGTCGCTGTGGACGGGGCGCACCATTGGTGAAGAGCTGCGGCACCGTGTGCCGCTCACGCTTCAGTTCGGCGTGATGACGATGATCATCTCGCTGCTGATCGCACTGCCGGTTGGCGTGCTCTCCGCCGTGCGCCAGGACAGCGCCGTCGATTACCTTACCCGCAGCCTGGCCATCTTGGGGCTATCCTTCCCGCCCTTCTGGATCGCCACCATCCTGCTGGTGTTCGGCTCGATCTGGTTCGGCTGGGGGCCGCGCCAGTGGGTGCCCTTCTCCGAGAATCCGTGGGGCAGCGTCATGGCGCTGCTCGCTCCCAGCATCATCCTCGGCATCGACCGCGCCGCCAGCCTGATGCGCATGACCCGCGCCATGATGCTGGAGACGCTGCGTCAGGACTACGTACGCACGGCCTGGTCAAAGGGGCTGCGCGAGCGCACCATCGTGACCCGCCACGCGCTGCGCAATGCCCTGATCCCGGTCGTCACCATTCTCGGCCTGCAGATCCCCGCCATCCTCGGCGGCTCGGTAGTGATGGAGACGATCTTCAACCTGCCCGGCACCGGCAAGTTCATGCTCGACGCTATCCAGGCGCGCGATTACCCGATGGTGCAGGTGATGAACATGGTGTTCGCCGGCTTCATCCTGCTCACGAACCTGACCGTCGATCTCGCGTATGGCTGGCTCGACCCGCGCATCCGCCTGCGCTAGGAGGGCGTCATGGCTGTCAGCCGCGAATCCGTGCTGCCCATCGCCCAGGCCGAACAGCGGGCGCCGCGTCCGTGGTTTGTGGACGTCTGGCTACGGCTCGCGCGGGAGAAGCCATTGGGGATGCTGGGGGCGGTGGTGGTGCTGGTGCTGCTGGTGGTGGCTGCCGCCGCGCCATGGATTGCCACCTACCCGTATGAGCGCGTCCACCTGGCCGACACGCTGGTAGAACCCGGCTCTCCCTCTACCTACGGACCCACGTACATCCTGGGTACCGATGACCTGGGCCGCGACATGTTCAGCCGCATCGTCTACGGCGCGCGCATCTCGATGATCGTGGCGCTGGGCGCCGTGGGCCTGGGGCTGATGTTCGCCCTGATCATCGGCGTCACCTCCGGCTACGCCGGCGGGGTGGTGGACCTGGCGATTCAGCGGGTGGTCGACGCCTGGGTCTCGATCCCGTTCTTCATCCTGCTGCTCAGCATCATGATGATCTTCAAGCCCGGCATCGGCCCGGTGATCTTCGCGCTGGCGCTGGGCTCCGCCTTCTCCAACTCGCGCATCGTCCGTTCCGCCGTGCTCAGCACGATGACCCTGCCGTACATCGAGGCGGCGCGGGCCACCGGCGCAGGCACGCTGCGCATCGTTCTTCGCCATGTCGTCCCAAACATCATGGCGCCGCTGATCGTGGTCGCGACACTCGGTCTGGGCAACGCCATCCTGGCCGAGTCGGCGCTGTCGTTTCTCGGTTTGGGGGTGCCGCCGCCCTACCCCACGTGGGGGCAGATGCTCTCCGGCACCTCCCGCGTCTTCATGTACCAGGCGCCGTGGCTGGCCATCGCCCCCGGCATCGCCATCTCACTGGCCGTCTTCGGCTTCAACATGCTCGGTGACGCCCTCCGCGATCTGCTCGACCCACGCCTGCGCGGCGGCCGCTGAACGTGGTGCAGCACCGAATCTACCGCAACGGGACTGCCCCACGCGCCCCAGCGCCATCGTCACTCACGCGGCCACCGGCTATGCTGTTCGGGCCGTGCGCGCCGGCGCGCCGGTGAGCAAATGCGGCCGGATGCCGGGGGAGGGTGGTATGGACGTCGCGAAGCCGGGGATTGACCTGGGGGTGCTGGTACGGGATATCGAGGGCTGCCTGCGCTTCTACTGCGAAGACCTGGGGCTGCCGAAGGTAGCGGAGATTCCCTTTCCGGGCAACCGCACGATGCACCGCATCCAGATCGGTGACTCGGTACTGAAGCTGATGCAATATCAGGACGGCGCGCCACCTGCCGGCCCCACCGGCCGCGAAGAGCAGGCCGGCATCCGCTACTTCACCATCGCCATCCATGACCTGCCCGGTGTGATCGCGCGGCTGGAGGCCAAGGGGCATCGCTTCACCGTGCCGCTACGCCAGTCCCGCCCTGGCGTCTGGATTGCCATGCTCCAGGACCCGGACGGCAACACGGTAGAGCTACTGGAGCAGCGCGAGGAGTAGGATACGCGGTGCGCCGCATCTCACGGGTGGCGCCGGGGAACGAACCTGCCTGCGCCGGATGGCAGCACCAGAACTCCTCCACGCCACCCGCAATTCGGAAGGGGAGTGATCATGGCTGGGCGGCTTGAGGGGAAAGTGGCGATTATCACCGGCGGTGGCTCCGGCCTTGGGCGGGCAAGCGCGGTGCGCTTCGCCGCGGAAGGAGCGATGGTCTGCGCGGCAGACCTGTCCCTGGAAGGTGCGGCAGAGACCGTGCACGCGATCGAGACGGCGGGCGGCAAGGCCATCGCCTTTCAGATTGACACCACGGACGAAGCCGCCAACGACGAGATGGTGCGGCGCACGGTGGAGGCTTTCGGTGGGGTCGATGTGCTGCTGGCCGGGGCAGGTATCGGCAGCGCCCGTCCCGGCGCACCTCCCATCCCCTTCCCCGTGCTCAACACCCCCGCCGATGCCTTTCGCCGCGTGATCGATGTCAACCTGTACGGCGTGCTGTTCTCTGACCGCGCAGCAGGTCGGTGGATGGTAGCCAACCGCCGTCCGGGCAGCATCATCAATATCGCCTCGGTTGCCGCCTACGTCGCGCTCCCGGGCGGGGCGTACAGCGTGAGCAAGGCGGGGGTGCACATGCTCACCAAGGTGCTGGCCCAGGAGCTGGCCCCGGCCGGCATCCGCGTCAACGCCATTGGCCCTGGCTTCATCGAAACACCAATGACCGCCATGCTGCGCGAGGATGAGGCCCGCCGTGCCTGGGTGCTGGGCATGACACCCCTTGGTCGTTTCGGCCGGCCGGAGGAGGTGGCATCCACCGCCCTCTTCCTGGCGTCAGATGAATCGAGCTACTACACGGGCGAGCTGCTGCTGCCGAGCGGCGGCATCTTCCATGGATAGCGCGCCGCTCGTGCTGCACATGTCGTGCACGTGCTCGGCCCGCTGCATCAAGCGCTGCCGTCACGATACACGCGGGCTGAACGTCTTTGAGGAGAGAACGCATGGCCGGCCAGCTGGCGGGCAAGGTCACGATCATCACCGGCGCGGGCTCCGGCATCGGCCGGGCATGCGCGCTGCGGTTCGCCGCCGAGGGTGCACGGGTATGCGCGGCGGACATGAACCTAGAGGGGGCAGCAGAGACCGTCCATCAGATTGAGGTCAACGGCGGGCAGGCCTTTGCCGTTCCGATTGACACCAGCGACGAAGCGGCCAACGAGGAGATGGTGCGCCGGACCGTCGAGGCGTACGGCGCTGTCGATTGCCTGGTGGCAGCCGCCGGCATCAGCGGCATCGCCCAGGGTGCGACCGCCGTGCCCCAGGCGATGCTACAGTTCCCGGTGCTGAATATGCCGGTTGCCGCTTTCCAGCGGGTGATTGATGTCAACCTGTACGGCGTGCTGTTCAGTAACCGCGCAGCAGGCCGGTGGATGGTAGCCAACCGCCGTCCGGGCGCGATCGTTAACCTCGCCTCGGTGATGGCGAAGATCCCCGGACGAGGCGGGGCGTACAGCGTGAGCAAGGCGGGGGTGCACATGCTCACCAAGGTGCTCGCCCAGGAGCTGGCCCCGGCCGGCATCCGCGTCAACGCCATCGGCCCTGGCTTCATCGAAACACCAATGACCGATCCCCTGCGCCAGGACGAAGCGATCTTCCAGCGGCTCATGACTCAAACGCCGATGGGGCGCATGGGCCGGCCGGAGGAGATCGCCGCCACCGCCCTGTTCCTGTGCTCCGATGAGGCCAGCTACTTCACTGGCGAGCTGCTCCACCCGAGCGGCGGCATGTTCGTGGGGTAGCAGCGCTCTATTCCAGATCCGGGTAGTCAGGCTGCCATACCCGTGCGAAGATAGCGGCCTGATCGTACGCGCCCGTGGGGATGGGTGCTACGATGGCTCATACCGCCGGTAAGAACCGGCCGGTAAGCAGGGGAGGAGCTGCGGTGCCGGCACCACCGCAGCCAAGCCCGGCTCGGCGCCGGGAGAGGGGAACGACCAATTCGATGACCGCGCTACAGACCCCATTACCCCATGGGATCAACCTGGGTGATCCCAAGCTGTTCGAGCGCGCGGAGGCGCATGAGGCCTTCCGCATCCTGCGCCGGGAGGCGCCGGTGCACTGGAACCCCGGCACGGAGGAGGCCAACGGTTTCTGGTCGATGACCAAATACGCCGATGTGCTGTTTGTCTCCCGCCACCCGGAGATCTTCATCTCCTCCAAGGGCATCGCCGGCTCCGGCGTACGCCATCCCGAGCGCTTCCCGGAGCTGCAGGACAGCGGCAACGCCAGCATCATCACCATGGATCCGCCGCGCCACGTCAAGATGCGCCGCCTAGTCAACAAGGGGTTTACCCCGCGCGCCGTTAACGCCATGGAGCCGGAGATCCGGCGCATCACCAACGAGATCCTGGACGGCATCGCCCGCAAGGGTGCGTGTGACTTCGTGGTCGAGGTCTCCAGCCAGCTCCCGCTGGCCGTGATCTGCGGCATGATGGGCCTGCAGCGCGAGCACTGGCCGATGATGTTCGAGCTGACGAACTCCGTGCTCGGCTCCGGTGACCCCGAGTACCAGAAGGAAGTGGCGGAGGAAATGCGCGGGTCGGGTGCAGCTGCTCGCAAGACCTCGATGCTCGGCCGCCAGAAGATGATCGGCTTCTTCAGGGACGAGGTGGAGCAGCGCCGCCGCCGGCCTGGCAACGACATCATTTCCATCCTGCTGGAATCCGAGGTGGATGGGGAGAAGCTCACGGAGGAAGACCTGCTCGCCTTCTGCTTCCTGCTGATCCTGGCCGGAAATGAAACCACCCGCAACGGCATCTCCGGCGGCCTGCAGGTGCTGTGCGAGCACCCGGAGCAGAAGGCACGGCTACTGGCAGACATGTCGCTGATGGATTCGGCGGTCGAAGAGATCCTGCGCTGGGTGTCGCCCCTGCATCACATGTCCCGCTACACCGTGCAGGACGTGGAGGTGCGCGGCCAGCAGATCAAAGCGGGAGACCGCGTGATGATGTGGTATCCCTCCGCCAACCGCGACGAGGAGGTGTTTGAGGAGCCGTACCGCTTCGACATCACCCGCAGCCCCAACGATCACATCGCCTTCGGTCACGGCGAGCACTTCTGCCTGGGCGCCGGTTTCGCGAAGAAAGAGATGAAGGTGATGTTCGAGGAGCTATTCCGCCGCTTCCCCGATATCGAGATGGCAGCGCCCGCCGAGCGGCTGCGCTCCAACTTCATCAACGGCATCAAACACCTACCGGTGGCCTTCACTCCGGCGGTGTAGCTGCGTGGCGGTCCGCCTTTTGGCCGGCGCCAGCGGAGAAAAGCCCCTCCTCCGTCATCCGGAGTGAGGGGCTTCCCATCACGTGGTACATGCTCTGCTGAGCGCTAGTCCAGGAAATCCTTCAGCACGTGGCTGCGGGAGGGATGGCGGAGGGTGCGCAGCGCCTTCGCCTCAATCTGGCGAATGCGCTCGCGGGTCACACCCATCTCGCGGCCGACCTCCTCCAGCGTACGGGCGCGGCCGTCGTCGATACCGAAGCGCAGCGCCAGGACGCGACGCTCGCGCTCGGTGAGGGTCGCCAGCGCTTCGGCGACGTGGCGCTTCATCATGGTCTGGGCCACGGCCTGCGACGGGGCGAGGGCGTCGCTGTCCTCGATGAAGTCGCCCAGCTCCGACTCCTCCTCGTTACCGACCGGCGTCTCCAGGGAGACCGTCTCCTGAGCGGCGCGCAGCACTTCGGCCACCCGCTCGGCGGGCAGGTCCAGCACCGCGCCGATCTCGTCAAAGGAAGGCTCACGGCCGTAATGCTGCACCAGCTGACGGCTGACGCGCTGGAGCTTGTTCACCAGCTCCACCATATGCTCCGGCATACGGATGGTGCGGCCGTAGTCCGCGATGGCGCGGGTAATAGACTGGCGGATCCACCAGGTGGCGTACGTGCTGAACTTAAAGCCACGGCGGTACTCGAACTTCTGCACCGCGCGCATCAGGCCAAGATTACCCTCCTGGATCAAATCCAGCAGCGTCATGCCACGCCCCAGGTACTTCTTCGCCACGCTGACGACGAGCCGAAGATTGGCCTGGGTGAGCCGCTGTTCGGCGTCGGCGCCGGCCTTGCGCACGCGGCGGAAGTGCGTCTCCAGCGCCTCCACTGGCGCCGCCGGATCGCGCAGCTCCGCCGGCAACACGTACAGCACCGTGGACAGCCGCACCGCGCTGCGGGCGGCTTGCTCGGCGGTGATTTCGCCGGCGACCGCGAGCGCCTCGACCAACTGCTCGTTGGGGGTGCCGCTGATCAGCTTCAGGAGCGCGGGCACATCGAGGTGCTGCTCCGCCTTGCCGTCCAGGCCGGCCTGGGCCGCAGCGGCCGCCGCCACGGGACGTAGCTCAGCCAGCGCAGCCAGCAGCGCGATCTGCAGATCGCGCGCCGAGGCCGTGTGCCCGGAGCCTGCCTTGATCTTCGCCTCAATCGCCTTGAGGTGATCGGCCGCCTCCATGTCGCGGGCCAAGCGCTGCTCATCGGCGAACGTCAGTAGCTTGACCTGGCCGATCTCGCGCAGGTAGGCGCGCACGCTGTCCGGCGCGTCCTCCTCAGA
The DNA here is from genome assembly GCA_963170165.1 of Chloroflexota bacterium. Classification (GTDB taxonomy): domain Bacteria; phylum Chloroflexota; class Dehalococcoidia; order CAUJGQ01; family CAUJGQ01; genus CAUJGQ01. The sequence goes on from CAUJGQ010000096.1 coordinate 11,232, forward strand.
CTCGTGCGTCTCAGCGACGTAGCCATCCTCGTCCGGACCGTCCTGGTTGCTCATCTCAAACACCGGCAGGCCACGGGTGGCGAGCGGATCGCGGTCAGCGGTCTGGCTGGGGGTCTTGGCGTCGGTCTTCTTCGTCGTCTTCATCGTCAATATCTTCCTCACTCACTCGTCACGATCGCACGCAATCCCTTGCCGTCTGGCTGCTCAACACCGGATCAGGCAGCGCACGCCACCACACGGAACGTCGCCGGCGGATGCACGAAGCTGCACGTCAAACCACGAACCAGGGGGTGCACTGGTGGAGGGGACAGCGGTGGCAATCTAGACGATACACCTGTTGAAGATGCAAGTCAAGAGTCCTTCCGTTTCCTCCGAAAGATTTCTTGCGTTACGTCGTGAGACTGGGCGCTCAGCGGCCCGCTTCTGCCGCGGGATGGTTAGTATTGGTATCGAACGGGCGATCCCCACTGGGTAAACGTTCGGCGTCACAATCCCGTTTCATACCGGCCGCACAGTTGCCGCAACATGGCGGTAGGTCCAGTTAGCCTTGCTCCGCCCTACCCGACAAGGGTGCGCGCCCCCATCCCTGCCCGGCCCTCAGGCCCGGTACAGCAGCCGGTACAGCCGCGTCCAGGGCGCGGGTCTTCCGCTCAGGTCGACGCGCCGCCCCCGCCAGTAGCGCACACGCCGCCGCGGGCGCAGCAGGTATGTCACCGCTGCCACAGCCACCATCCCGGCGCCCAGCGCCGCCAGCATGGCCAGCCCCGGCGCCAGCGCCCCCACCAGCCACAGCGCCATGCCGGCCAGGGCCAGCTGACCGGGGTTGGCCGGCCGCAGGTCGGGGAGACGGCGGGTGCGTGGCCGGCCAGCGTGCATGGTGGATACCCCGTTTTGCTGCATCCACATTGGTATCGCACAGGCGCCCCGGCCGGATGCCAACAGTGGCTTAGGCATGCCTTAAATGTGTGTGAAGCGCCGCGGTGGCGTCATCGCCCGTAGGGATGAGCGTGCCTATCCTACCCCTGAACACCCGAGAGGAGCCCTCCGATGCCGCCGCTGCCTCTGTCCGGAATCCGCGTGCTCGCCCTGGAGCAGGCCGTTGCCGCTCCGCTTTGCACCCGCCACCTGGCCGACCTGGGCGCTGATGTGATCAAGGTAGAGCGGCCGGACGGTGGCGACTTCGCCCGCGGCTATGACTCGGCGGTGCTCGGCCTGTCCTCCTGGTGGATCGCCCTTAACGGTGGCAAGCGCTCCATCGCCATCAACCTCAAGGAAGAGCGCGGCCGTCAGATCGTGCGCGACCTGGCAGGGCAGGCCGCGGTCGTCGTCCAGAACTTCGCGCCGGGGGCGATGGAGCGTCTGGGGCTGGGAGTCGACCAGCTGCGCGCGCGTCACCCATCGCTGATCGCCTGCGCCATCAGCGGCTACGGCAGCGAAGGCGCGTACGCCGGCCGCAAGGCCTACGATGCCATCCTCCAGGGGGAGACCGGCGTCATCGCCATCACCGGCACACCAGAGCAGCCGGCCAAGTGTGGCGTCTCCATCGTCGATATGGCCACCGGCGTCTACGCCTTCTCCTCGATCCTGGCCGCGCTCTATCAACGCGCGCAGAGCGGCGAAGGCGCCACCATCCGCACCACGCTCTTCGACTCCGTGGCCGAGTGGATGAATCCCGCGGTGCTCATCTCGCGCGCCGGCCGCCCGCCGCAACGGGTGGGGGACCGCCACGCCTCAATCGTGCCCTACGGGCCGTACCAGTGCGGCGGCGGCCGGCGTGTCTTTCTCGCCATTCAAAACGAGCGTGAGTGGCCGCGGCTGTGCGCCGGGCTGCTGCAACGCCCGGAGCTGGCGGACGACCCGCGATTCCGCAGCAACGAGGCGCGGTTGCTGCATCGTGACGTGCTCGAGCCACTGATCGAGGCGATCCTTATCGACGTGCCGCTGGAGGAGTGTGAGGCGCGGCTTGAGGCCGCTGACATCGCCTACGGCCGCGCCAACGAGCCAGCCGCGCTGCTGGAGCACCCGCACGTGCTGGCCAACGACCGCCTGCGCACCGCCCGCACACCAGCCGGCGCCGTGACGATGCTCAAGCCGCCATTCAACGTGGACGGCTGGCCCGCGGATGATGTCTCCATCCCTGGCCTGGGGGAGCACACCAATGCCGTGCTGGGCGAACTCGGTTACGACGCGTCCACCATCGCCGCGCTGCACGCCACCGGTGTGGTGGCTTGAGCCGGCGCCTGGCACCGGTCCCCGGCTGCGCCCCACTCGGGGCCATGGGGCAGCAGGCACACGTTGAATCCCAGCGCGCAACCAGGCGGAAAGCTGCGGAACCGACACTCAGCACTCGATACCCGTAGCAGGAAGGATGCTGCCATCGTGTGGCAGGCAAGCGGCGGGGGGTGATACGGTGCCAGAACAGCGGGCGGGGACCGGATTGATGGATCAACGGTACGCCGGGCAGAGCGTCACCCCACGTGCCCAGCGCATCGACAAGCCGTGGGGTTGGGAGATCCTGTGGGCGGAGACGCCCCACTACTGCGCCAAGATCCTGCACCTCAACGCGGGCAAGCGCATCAGCCTCCAGTACCACGACCAGAAGCTCGAGTCGCAGTGTCTGATCAGCGGCCGCTGCCTGCTGCTGATCGAGGACAGCGCAGGCACGCTGCGCGAGATCGAAATGCAGCGCGGCCACGGCTACACCATCAGCCCGTTTCAGCGTCACCGCCTGATCGCGATCACCGATTGCGAAGTGGTGGAAGCATCCACGCCGGAGACCGGCATCACCTACCGGCTGGAAGACGATTACGCCCGCCCGGACGAGACCGAAGATGTGCGCCGCCGGCCTGGGCGGGTGTGAGACGGCCGGCTGGTTCTGCTCCTCACGCCTCTGGCCGGCGGCCGTCCACGGCGCTGGACGCTAAGCGGCCGGTACGCCAAGCTTGCCGGCAGGCGGCTGTCCCGCTGACCCGCGCTGTTGCTGTCTTGCTGAGGAGCATCCCATGCCCGACGTGCTGTACGAGCGCCGGCGGCGGCTGGCGATCATCACCCTCAACCGGCCGGAGGCGCTCAACGCCCTCAACAGCGGTGTGCGCCAGGGGCTGTTTGACGCCTTCACCCGGTTCCGTGACGACCCCGACGCCTGGGTGGCGATTGTCACCGGCACCGGCGACCGCGCCTTCTCCGCCGGCGCCGACCTCAAGGAAATGAGCGCCGGCCGCCAGGCAGAACTAACCGGCGAGCGGGTGGACCCCTTCTGGGAGCCGGACCGTCCTGCGCTCAACCGCGGTCTACCTCTCTGGAAGCCGATCATCGCTGCCATCAACGGCTACTGTCTGGCCGGCGGGCTGGAACTGGCGCTGTCCTGCGACATCCGCATCGCCGTCCCCCACGCCCGGTTCGGGCTAACCGAGGTACTGCGCGGCATCCTCCCCGGCGGCGGCGGCACCCAACGTCTGCCGCGCACTGTCCCCTTCGGCATCGCGCTGGAGCTGATGCTCACCGGCGCACACATCGAGGCGGATGAGGCGTACCGCATCGGCCTTGTCAATCACATCGTTCCCGCCGAACGGCTGATGGCGGAGGCCGAAGCTCTGGCTGAGCGCATCTGCGCCAACGCCCCGCTCTCGACCCGCGCCATCAAAGAAGCCGCCTATCGTGGCATCGGCGTCACGCTGGACGAGGGCCTGCGCATCGAAGCGCTCCTCTCCCGCATCCTTCGCACGACTGAGGACTCGCGCGAGGGCCCGAAGGCGTTCGCCGAAAAACGCCCGGCGCAGTTCAAGGGCAGATAGGCGGCATCCGGCTTCCAGGAGTCACGCACTTCGTGGAGGTCTGGCCATCGGGGGACAGCCGGCGGGACGCGCCATACGCCCCGCTCTCTCCGGATGCCGGATGTCTGTCACCAGCTGCGGAGCACGACGATGAATGCCTATTCGGCGATTGTGACCAAGCGCGACACGCGGGCCTTTGCGCCGCGGCCGGTGCCCGATGAGGTCCTGCGGCGCATCCTGCAAGCAGGACGGATGGCAGGAAGCAGCAAGAACACACAGCCCTGCCGGTTTGTGGTGCTGCGTTCCCCCGAACGGCGGGCGGCGCTGGCGGCCTGTGGCGACTTCGCCAAGCACATGCCCGATGCGCCACTGTGTATCGCTGTGGTGCTCACCCCCGGTGGCGGGGCGTTTGACGCCGGACGCGCCGCCCAGAACATGATGGTGGCCGCCTGGGCCGAGGGCGTCACCTCCTGTCCCACGTCCATGCACCACCCCGCCTGCGCCCGCGAGACGCTCAGCCTGCCGGCGGACCACCACGTAGCGATCGTCCTGGCAATGGGCTACCCCGCTGCCACCGGCAACGATCGCCCCGGCCGCGCCCGCCTTCCGCTGGACGGCTACGTCCACTGGGAACAGTGGGACGGCAGGCGGGAGTAACTCTCGTCCGGCCAATCTCGCGATGCCGGTCCCACGCCCGCTTGGCTGCGGGCCGAGCCGGGCGCCCGACGGCGGACCGGGTCCGATGGCGCGCTCGCGAGCGGCTGGCAGGCCATTGCGCAGAACATGCGCCGCGCCGGCGAGGCGGCCGTCTGGCCACCACTCCGGCGCGGCGCGCGTGCTCTGTAGGCGGTCGCGGGCTACCACACGGCCGGGACTGCGGCCGCGCTGTCGTGCGGCTCGCCGGCCGTGTGGGCGGCGCGCGGCGTGCCTTCGATGTGGATCTTCGGCAGCCACTCCAGCCAGCGGGGGAAGTACCAGTTCCAGCCGCCCAGCAGCTCCATGCTCGCCGGCACCAGCACCATGCGGATGATGGTGGCATCGAGAATGACGGCCACCGCCAGCCCCAGCCCGGCCTGCTGGAAGACCACCAGGTCACCGGAGGCCATCCCGGCGAAGACCGCGACCATGATCAGCGCAGCTCCGGTGATGATGCTGGCCGTGCTGCGCAGGCCGCTGGCCACCGCCGCCGTGTTGTCCCCCGTCTCATCAAAGTGCTCCTTGATGCGGCTGAGCAGGAAGACGTGATAGTCCATCGACAGGCCGAACAAGATGGCGAACAGGAACAGCGGCAGCCACGACTCGATCACCGGCGCTTCCTGCAGGCCGAGCAGGTCCGTCCCGATGCCTTTCTGGAACACCAGCACCAGCACGCCATACGCGGCGCCGACAGATAGCAGGTTCAAGCCCACCGCTTTGAGCGGCACGACGAGGGAGCGGAACACCACCAGCAACAGCAGGAAACTGAACCCCAGCACAAAGCCGAACACCCACGGCAGATAGTCGCGCTGCATCTGGACCGAGTCCACCGTCTCCGCCGCCGGGCCACCAACCAGCACCTCGGCCGCGATGCCGTCAAAGGCAGTAGGGATGTAGCCACCGCGCAGCCGTGCGAGTGCGGCACGAGACTCGGCGCTGGAGAAGTCACCAGGCATCGCCACGGTCAGCAGTGCCAGGTCGCCGGTGGCGTTCATCTCCAGCTTCACGTCTCCGAAGAAGCCGTCTGACTCCAGTGCGCCAGTCAGCCGGGCAATGGCGTCCTGAACGGCGGGGTCGTTCACTTGCTGCGCATCGACAACGACATCGGCGGTCAGCACGCCGCTGGAGAACTCCCGGTTGAGCACGGCGAAGGCGTGGCGGCTGTCGCTGTCCTCGGGCAACGAGCTGATACCGACGCTGCCGAGCTTGATGTCGAGCACCGGCAGCGCCGCGGCCACCAGCAGGGCACCGGTGGCGACCACGCTGACCACGGGCCGGGCCGTTACCGCCCGGGCGATGCCATCCCACAGCCCGCCGGTGGCGCGGGCCTGCCGCCGGCGGCCCAGGCGCGGCAGCGACAGCCAGTTGACACGGTCTCCCAGCAGTCCTAGCACAGCTGGGAGCAACGTCATCGCCGCCACCACCGTCGCCGTCACTACCAGCGTCGCACCGGCGGCGAAACTGCGGAAGGTGGCGTCGGGCATGATCAGCATCCCGCCGAGCGAGATCGCCACTGCCATCCCCGAGAAAGCGACCGTGTGCCCGGCGGTCGCGCCGGCGGTGGCGACGGCGTCCACCTTGTCGCGGCCGTTGCGGCGCTCCTCGCGAAAGCGCTGGACGAAGAACAACGAGTAGTCGATGCCAACCGCCAGGCCGATCATCGTCATGATGAAGACGACGAAGGAGGACATCTCCATCACGTTGCTGGCCAGCGCCGTCGCGCCGGTCGCCACGAAGATCGACAGCAGCGCGAGCAGAATCGGCAGCCCGGCCGCCACGGCCGCACCGAAAGCGACCAGCAAAATGACGAGCGCCACCACCAGCCCGATCAACTCGCCCTGCTGCATCGTCTCCGCCAGCAACGTGGACATCTCGCCCTCGACACTGCCGAAGCCGACGGTCGTGACCCGGAACGAACCGGTGTTCGCCGCTTTGACCAGGTCAACAACTGGGGCGGCGGTATCTGCGGCGTCCGCTTCATCGCCCGAGAGCGTCACCAGGATGAGGGCGGTGTGACCGTCCTGGGAGACCAGGCCCTGGGCGCCGTCCCGGTAGCTGGCGACGGACGCCACATCCGGTAACGCGCGCAGGTCGGTCGCGAGCGCATCGACGAAGGCCGCAAACGCCACATCATCGGCGGTGGTAGCCGCGGACTCGACGACGATGTACTCCTCTGGCGGGGTCTGGGGGTGCATGCGCTGCTCAATCAGGTTCTTGGCTCGCGTCGCTTCGGTGCCGGCAGTGCTGGGGCTGGCCGTCAGGTGCATCGTCCCAGCGGCAAAGTAGGCCAGTGCCAGCAGCACCACCCATAGGCCCAACACACGCCAGGGATGACGCGCCGCCGCGCCGGCCAGCCGGCCGGTCAGCGGCATCCGCCGGCCAGCCCGCGCCGGGCCGTGCCCCGTTCCTACAATCTGATGCCGCTTGCCCGCATGCGGATCTGCCATGACCGTGCTCCTCTGGTGTGATGCGGGTACTGTCTCGCCTCTGCGCGGCGGAATCGTCGCCACTGCGCCGGATACCGGCTCGTCATCCGGGACGATTTCGGTGTCGTTCGCGAGGATGACGGCGGCCACGGCGCCAATGCCGTACGCTCCGCACATGCAGCGAATTACCTCCATGGCGCGCGGATACTGGTTGGAGGTCGCCGCGGTGATCGTGGCCCTGCTCAGCGCCACTGAGGTCGCGCTGAGGCAGGATGCAGCGAATGCAACGCGGCTCAGCCCGTGGTTCGCCGTGCCGGCGGTCGCGCTGATGGTGCTGGTCCTGCTCGGGCGGCGGCGATGGCCGTTCGCGGCGCCGGCGGCGGTGTGGGTGCTGGCCGCCGCGTTGTCGTTTGTCGATGGCCGGTTGGTGGTCTTCAGCGCGGCTGCCTCGGTCGCCGGTCTGGCCGCGGCGTTCCTGCTCGGCATGCTGCCGGATGACACGCACGCGCGCATCGGCCTGCTCCTGGTGTTCGGCGGCGCGGCGATTGTGGTCGCCAACGCGCCGAACAGCGACGCTGGCGACTATCTCTTTCTTCCGGTCATGTTCGTGATGCCATGGCTGGGCGGACTGGCGCTCCAGCAGCGCAACACCCGCATCGACGCAGCTGAGTTGCGCGCTGCGCGGCTTGCCCGCGGTCGGGAAGAGGCGACCCAGCAGGCCATCGCCGGCGAGCGACGACGCATCGCGCGGGAACTGCACGACGTCCTCGGCCACAGTGTCAGCGTGATGACGATTCAGGCCGCGGCCGTGCGCCGGCGGCTCTCGCCGGAGCAGACCAAGGAGCAGGAGGCCCTGCTTGCGGTCGAACAGACCGGCCGGGAGGCGCTGACGGAGATGCGCCGGCTCGTCGGCCTGCTGCGCCTGGCCGGCGACACCCCCGAGCTGGAACCGCAGCCGGGTCTGGGGCAGCTGGAGAAACTGACGCATCAGGCGCGTGACGCCGGGCTGGAGGTTGACGTGCGGGTAGAGGGGCAGCGGGTGTCACTGCCGCCGGGCCTCGATCTGACCGCCTACCGGCTGGTGCAGGAGGGGTTGACGAATGCACGCAAACACGGTGCTGCCCGCCGCGCCGAGGTGCTGCTGCGGTACGATCCGGACGCCATCGAGATCGCGGTGTGCGACGACGGGCGGGGCGCCATGGCCGGGCATGCAGACGGCTACGGGCTGATCGGCCTGCGCGAGCGGGTGTCCATCTATGGTGGTGAGCTTGAGGCAGGTCCGCGGATCGGTGGCGGCTACCGGCTGCGGGCACGCCTGCCGGTGTCATCATGAGCGCGATTCGGGTGCTGGTGGTCGATGATCAGGCGCTGGTGCGCGCCGGCTTCCGCATGATCTTGGAGGCGGAGCCGGAGCTCGAGGTCGCCGGCGAGGCGGCAGACGGTGTCGAAGCGATTGCCGCCGTCCAGCGCCTGCGGCCCGATGTCGTGCTGATGGATGTGCGGATGCCCAACCTCGATGGCATCACCGCCACCCGCCGCATCCTCGAAGGTGGCAGCGCCACGAGGGTGCTGATGCTCACCACTTTTGACCTGGATGAGTACGTGTACGAGGCGCTGCGCGCCGGCGCGAGCGGTTTCCTGCTCAAGGATGTGCCGCCGGAACGGCTGATCGCCGGCATCCGCGCGGTGGCTGCCGGCGAGTCACTCCTGGCGCCATCGGTGACGCGCCGGCTGATCGAGGCGTACGTACGCCGGCAGCCTTCGCGCACGCTGCCGGCCGGCATCGAGGACCTTACGGCACGCGAGCGCGAGGTGCTGACGCTGATGGCGCGCGGCCTCTCTAACGCCGAGATCGCCGAAGCCTTTGTCGTGAGCGAAACGACCGTCAAGACCCACGTGGCCCGCGTGCTGGCCAAGCTTGGACTCCGAGACCGCGTGCAGGCGGTCGTATTCGCCTATGAATACGGGCTGATCCAGCCGGGAGAACGCACGAGCGGCTGACGGCCCAACTCGTGATGCCGGTTCGGGATGTGCAAACTGCCCGTCAGGGCGGGCACGGGCATGACGAGTTCGGTACGGTGGCCGGTCACCACAAGGCTGGGGGCGTTCGGATTCTGGCGCAGCGTCACCGGCCACAAGCAGGCAGGGATGAGCGGCAGCATCACCGAGAGCCGGTCGGAGAGACCCACGCCCAGCACTCAGCAGGGGAGTGCTCTCAGAGCGGAGGTCAAGTGCCTACGGCTGGGTTCTGACCTTCCTCCGGTCCCGACAAGACGGCCGGTATGCGGGCGGGCCAATGCTCCCGTCGTGGATCGCGGGAGCCGGAGCCGCGCCCCCCGCCTGCCCGGCCGCAGCCGGCAGGCGCGCCGGGACACACGAGACCGGCCGGCCGGCGCCCCACGTGGGTGGCCTCCTCAGCGCAGGCGCCTCTGCCCGGGTGAGCAGTAGGGTCACGGCGAGCACCAGACGGCCAGCGGCGCTGCCTAACCAGCACCCACGCGAGCAGGAGTGCAATACCGCGGCCTCGCGGGGGGCATCACCCTGCCACGTTGCGCCGTTCGCCGTTACACTGCCCGCGTGGCGAGCACTCCTGCACGAACGACCAGCGCACCCGCGGATGCGCCCCCGCCAGGCGGGACGTTTGCGGCGCTGCGCGTGCCGTACTATCCCCGGCTGTGGCTGTCTGGCTGGCTGTGGAACATGACCCGGTGGATGTCGGTGTTCCTGTGCAGCTACCTGATCAACGCATTCACCGGCTCTCCCCTCCTTGTCCAGCTGGCCGGCACGGCCTTCTTCGCACCGATGTTCTTCGGCGGTGTGCTGGGCGGGGTCATCTCCGACCGCTTTGACCGGCGGCGGACCATCATGCACCAACTGGCGGTGCTCACGCCGGTGGCAGCACTTATGGGTTGGCTGGTGCTGTCCGGCGCCGTGCGCGTGTGGATGATCTACCCGTTTATGCTCGCCATCGGCATGGGTGGGGTGCTGGATATGACCAGCCGCCGGGCGCTGCTGTATGACCTGGTGGGCCCGGTTCGCATCACCAACGCCATGGCGCTGGAGTCGATGGCGCAGACCGGCGGCACGATGCTCGGCACGTTGATCGGCGGCACGATGATCAACTTCATCGGCCTGGGACAGGCCTTCATGCTGATCGCCATCGCCTATGCCGCCGCCTGGCTGGCGATGGCAGGGATGCCCTCCCCCGCGCGGGAGAGCGCACCACTGCGGGGCACATCCCTGCGGCGCGATGTGGCTGAAGGGCTGGCATACGTCCGCCGCACGCCGGCCATCGTTTCCATCCTCGGCGTGACGATGCTCATGAACTTCTTCTTCTTTTCGTACATGCCGATGGTGCCGGTCTTCGCCGAACGGCTGGGAGTCAACGCCTTTTGGGCGGGGGTGCTGGGCAGCGCCACTGGAGCCGGCTCGATCTGCGGCGCCTTTGTGATCGCGGCGCACGTACCACACCGCGCCGCGCGTGGACTGGTGTACACCGCCGGCTCGGCCGTGGCGATGGTATGCCTGCTGCTGTTCACCGCCGCGTCCTGGTACCCGCTGGCGCTACTGGCGCTGATCGCCGCGGGGTTCGGCCAGTCTGGCTTCGGGGCGTTGCAGGGGGCGCTGATCCTGACTGCTTCGTCGCCGGAGATGCGCGGCCGGGCAATGGGTATTCTCAGCATGGCCATCGGCGTGCTGCCCTTCGGCATGTTCCTGCTGGGTCTCGCCGCGCAGCGCGCCGGGCCCGCCGTCGCCGTCGCCGCCAGCACCACCCTTGGTCTGGCGCTGCTGCTGCTCTGGTGGCGGCGCCACCCGCTGCTCAGCTCGCTGCGCTAACCGGCCGCGCGTTGTCCCTACCAACCGGATCGGGCAGGATCAGGGCACGCTCCCGCCGCGCAGGGGATGCGGAGATGGGGACAGCGCGCGGCCGGCTCGTGATCGCAGCAGGAGGCACAGCGGGTCATGGTGGATTTCACCCTCTCTCCGGAAATCAAGGACCTCCGGCGGCGCGTCGCCGCCTTCATGAAAGAGCACGTCTACCCCAACGAATCAGCGCTGAGCCACGAAGATGAGGCGGGCGAAGCGCTGATGCGCGACCTTCAGCAAAAGGTCCGCGACCAGGGGATGTGGGCGCTGTTCATCGGCCCGGAGGCAGGCGGCAACGGGCAGGGCTTTCTGCCGTATGCCTACATCAACGAGCTGCTGGGCCGCAGCCCGGTGGCGCCGCGGGTGTTCGGCTGTCAGGCGCCGGACACCGGCAACGCCGAGATCCTGCATATGTTCGGCACGCCCGAGCAGCAGGAACGGTGGATGAAGCCGTTGATCGCCGGCCAGATCCGCTCCTGCTTCTCGATGACGGAGCCGGCCGTCTCCGGTGCGGACCCCGTCAACCTGCAGAGCAACGCCGTGCGCGACGGGGACGAGTGGGTGATCAACGGCCGCAAGTGGTTCAGCAGCTCTGCCGACGGCGCCGCCTTCGCCATTGCCATGGTGACGACCGACCCGGAAGCGCCACCCCACCGGCGTATGAGCCAGATCATCGTTCCCACGGATGCCCCGGGCTTCCACCTCGTGCGCAACATCTCGGTGATGGGCCACACCGGCGCCGGTCACAGCAGCCACGGTGAGGTGGTGTATGACAACTGCCGCGTGCCGGTGACGAATACGCTCGGTAACCCCGGCGACGGCTTCCTGATTGCGCAGAAGCGGCTGGGGCCGGGGCGCATCCATCACTGCATGCGCTGGCTGGGGCAGGCGCAGCGGGCCTTCGAGCTGCTCTGCCGCCGCGCCCTCACCCGCGAAGCCTTCGGCGGCCCGCTGGCGGAGAAACAGACCGTCCAAAACTGGATCGCTGACTCGGTGGCGGAGATTCAGGCTTGCCGGCTGCTCACCCAGCATGCCGCCGCCAAAATCGATAGCGGCGAGGATGCCCGCGTCGAGATCTCGCTGATCAAGTTCTACGGCGCCACCATGCTGCACAACGTCATCGACCGTGCCATCCAGGTACACGGCGCCTTGGGCGTCACCGATGACACACCGCTGGCGAGCATGTACCGCCAGGCCCGCTCCGCCCGCATCTATGACGGCCCGGACGAGGTGCACCGCATGGTCGTCGCCCGCCGCATCCTGCGCGCCTTCCAGGCCAGCGCCGACGTCTCCTACCTGCAAGCCATGGGTGAGTGGTAGCGCCTATCGTGTCGTGCGTAGCGTGTGGAGCTGCCGCGCTGCGCATGACGAACGTCGCAATTCCTCCGGTGCGTTATGAATGAGTTTCCGGACTTTGGCGGGTTGCTGGATATCGCGGCGCTCGGCCGTTATCTGGCAGAACATGTGGCGGGCAATGACGCGCCGCTGCTGGTGGAAAAGCACTCGGCCGGCTTCTCCAACGAGACGTTCTACATCACACGCGGTGGTCAGCACTGGGTGCTACGGCGGCCGCCGCGCGGGGTGTTCCTGCCAACGGCGCACGACGTGGTGCGCGAGTACCGCGTGATGCGGGCGCTGCAGGATGCCAAGGTGCGCGTACCGCGGATGGTCGTGGCCTGCACCGACAGCAGCGTCATCGGCGCGCCGTTCTACGTCATGGAGCGCGTGGCGGGCGAGGTCATCCGCGAGGAGATGCCCGCGGCGCTGGACACGCCCGAGGAGCGCCGCCGCGTCTCCGAGGAGATGATCGACGCGCTGGCCGAGCTGCACGCGGTCGATTACCGGGCCGTGGGGCTGGAGGGACTGGGCCGGCCGGCGGGCTACCTGGAACGTCAGATCCGCCGGTGGAGCGGCCAGCTCGAGCTGACCTTGCAGCGCACCCGGCCGCTACCCGGCCTGGAGTCTGCCACGCACTGGCTGACCGAGCACCTACCGGCGTCCGGCCCGCCCGCCATCGTCCACGGCGATTTCAAGCCGGACAACGTCATCTTCTCGGCGGCTCCACCGGCGCGGCTGCTGGCCATCCTCGACTGGGAGATGGCGACCATCGGTGACCCGCTGGCAGACCTGGGCTGGCTGCTCTCCTACTGGACCGAGCCGGGTGAGCAGCCGGAGGATGTGCCGCCCGGCATCAACATGCTCGACACCACCCAACCCGGCTTCCTCAACCGGGCGGAGATGATCGCGCGGTACGAGCAACACACCGGCCGTTCGATGCAGCACGTATCGTTCTATCTGTGCCTGGCCGTGTGGAAGCTGGCAATCATCCTGGAAGGGCTGTACGCCCACTACCTCGATGGCACTGCCAGTAACCCGCGCACCGCCGAGTTCGAGTGGCGGGTGCCGCACGAGATCGCCCGCATCGAGCGCATCATCAATGGCTAACCGCACGGGAGTAACCGATGGACCCTAACGGGCGGGTGGCGGTGGTAACCGGAGCCGGTTCCGGCATCGGCCGGGCGATTGCCCTGCTGCTTGGGCGCGCGGGCGCGCGGGTGGTGGCCGCTGACCTGAACGGGCAGGCCGCCGAGGAGACCGCGCAGTCCATCCGCGAGGCAGCCGGCGCGGCACTGGCCCTGCGCGCGGATGTCACCATCGAAGACGACGTGGCACGAATGCTATCGTTCGCGCGGGAGCGGTTCGGCGGGCCGGACATCCTCTGCAACAACGCCGGGCTGGGGGAGCTACCGGATGAACTGTTCGGCGGCGGGCCGGGCGCAGGCTGGCGGCGGTTGGTGGACGTCAATCTCGCCGCCGTCATCCTCGGCACGCGCCTGGGGGCGCTGGCGATGCGTGAGACGGGCGGCGGCGTGATCATCAACACTGCCTCGATGGGCGGGCTGCTACCCATGCCCTACGCCCCGGTCTACGCCGCCACCAAGGCGGCTGTCGTCCACTTCACCCGCTCTCTCGCGGGCCTGCGCGAGGAGATGAATGTCCGTGTCAACGCTATCTGCCCCAGCTATGTAGACACGCCGCTCCTCTGGGCCGGGACTGAGCAGCAACGCCGGGAGACGGAGCAGCGGACCGCGGCCCTCGGCGGCGCGCTCTCTCCCGAGCTGATCGCTGAGGGTGTGCTCGAACTGGTGCGTGACGACGGCCGCGCCGGTGCGATTCTGCGCGCCACCCAGGCCCGGGGGCTGGACTACGCGCGGGAGATCCACGCGTGACAGGCATCCGGCGGGCGCCGCGAGACCCGCAAGGGACACCACCATGGACGAAGCAGAACTACAAGAACGGCTAACCGCGCTGGCCCGGTCGAAGACTGGGGACGGGCAGGCGGAGGTGACCGCGGTTCAAGCGATGCCGGGCCACGCCGGATTCTCCTGGGGCTTTGCGCTGACGCACCGCGGCGGGACGGAGCGGCTGGTGCTGCGCCTGCCACCGCCGGGCGTGCGCTGGGTGGGCACCGCCGACATCGTGCGGCAGGCGCGCGTGATGCAGGCGCTCGCCGGTTCCGCCGTACCCGTGCCCGCGGTGCGCTGGACCGGCGATGAGCTGGAGTGGTTCGAGCGGCCGTATTACGTGGTGGAGCAGCTGCCCGGCGTCACCCTCTGGTTTCGCACGCCGGATGGGGAGCCCATCGCCTACGACGCCGGTGATCTGCAATCCCGCGCCGAGCAGGTGACACGGGCGCTGGCTGACCTCCATGCGCTCGACTGGCGCGAAGTCATGCCGGCATGGGACGCGCCTCTATCGCTGGAAGAAGAGGTGATTCGCTGGGACTGGCTGCATTCGCGGACGGCGGACCCTGAGTTGACCGCGCTGGCGCCGGCGGTGCGCGAGCGGCTGCTGTCTGGCGTACCTTCGGTGGGGCGGCAGGGCATCGTTCATGGCGACTATCAGTGGACGAACCACCTGTTCCACGAGGGGCGCCTGCAGGCCGTGCTTGACTGGGAGCTGGCCACTGCCGGCGACGTCCGCATGGACGCCGGCTGGCTGCTGACGTTCAGCGACCGGAAGAACTGGACCGGCTTTGGCTCCTGGGAGGCGCCGCTGCCATCGCCGGAGGTGATTATCGCCATGTACGAGCGGGCGTCCGGCCACACGGTGGCGGACCTACCGTGGTTCCGGGCGCTGGCGGGCTATAAGTTCGCGCTGATCACCGGCCTCAACCTCAGCCTGCACCGTAAGGGGCGGCGGGTAGACCCGCACTGGGAGATGCTCGCTCCCTCGGCGCCGTTGCTGCTGGCGCGGGCGCAGGAACTGCTCGGTTCAGGCTGACACCCCGTGCTGCCGCTGACGAGCCAGGCGGGTACGATAGGCACGCCGCCACATCGTGACGTGAGGGATATCGCATGACCGCCGCCCGCCTCGGATTCTCGTTGCCGCTCGCCGGGGTGCCGCTCGGCGAGCACCGCGCGCCACTGCAGGAGGCGGAGCGGCTGGGCTACACCGACGCCTGGAGCCTGGAGGTAGACGGCACGGACGCCTTCACGCCGCTGGCCGTCGCCGCCGCCTGGACCACGCGGATGCGCCTGGGTACCGCCATCGCCAACACCTTCACCCGCGGGCCGGCCACCCTGGCGCAATCGGCGCTGGGCATGGCAGAGGCCGCGCCAGGGCGGTTCGTGCTCGGACTGGGGACATCGTCCGAGGCGATCGTGCGTGACTGGAACGGCGGGACGTTCACCCGGCCGCTGGCGCGTACCCGCGACGTGATGGCGCTGGTGCAGCAGGCGCTCACTGGCGGGCGGGTGAGCGAGACGCGCCCAGACGCCTCGATGCAGGGCTTCCGCCTGTCGCGCCCGGTCCCGGGCACAATACCGGTGTACCTGGCAGCCCTACGCTCCGGGATGCTACGGCTGGCGGGTGAGCGCGCGGACGGGGTGATCATCAACTGGCTCACACCGAAAGATGTGCCGGTGGTGGTGGACATCGCCCGCGAGGCGGCGCGCGCTGCCGGGCGCGACCCCGATGCACTGGAGGTGGCCTGCCGTATCTTCGTCTGCATGCATGATGACTTGGAGACGGCGCGGGCGATGGCTCGTCGCACCATCGCCGGCTATCTCACCGTGCCAGTGTACCGCCACTTTCATGAGTGGCTGGGCAATCATCACTTGCTCGGCGGCATGTGGGAGAAGTGGGAGGCGGGCGACCGCCGCGGTGCGCTCGCCTCCCTCTCCGACGACGCCATCGATCAGCTGTTCGCCGTCGGTGACGCCGGCCGCTGCCGTGCCGCCGTCCAGCGCTGGGTCGAGGCCGGTGTGCAGGCGCCGATTATGTACTTCCAGCCCGCCGCCACCGACGAGGAGGGCATGGGGCGCGAGTCGCTGGCGATGCTGCGCGCCCTGGCGCCGGCGTGAACCATGTCCCGAGGGCGTCCTGCCTTGTGAGCGGGCGGGCGCGCCGATGGCCGGCGCCGTACGCCAACCGCCCCTGCACGCGCTACTCGGGCTTGAACTCGACCAGCTGGAAGTAGTTGCCATCCGGGTCGATGAACGTCGAGATGATGCCGCCCCAGAACTCGCGCCCCTGACTGCGGATGCAGGCCACCCCCTGACCCGTCAGGCGGGCTTCCTCGACCGCGATGTCTTCGACGAGAAAGTTGATCAAGTAGCGCGGCGGCTCCTTGGTGTCGCCGGTGAGATCGCTATGCCCATCAATCACGAACAGCGTCTCGCCCGCCCGGAACGCCGTCTCGCCGGCGCCTGGCTCGGGCGGTAGCTGCACCACATCGCGATAGAAGGCGGTCAGGCGAGCCGGATCGGCGCTGTTCACGTTGACGATCAGGCCGGTAACGTTCACGATGACGACTCCGAGGTGAGGATGGGGCGCGAATCGCGCGACATATCTACCGTAGCAAGGCGAAGTGACAGCTTCCTGGCAGCAGCCTGCCCCCGCCGTGCAGTCATCAGCCGGCTGGCTGCATACCGCCCGCCGGCGCCGCCTCTCCGATCAGGCGGGTCAGCAGGCGCAGCGCTGCCTGCTTGGGGTTGCCGCCCAGCTCGTTCTGCGGGCCGCAGCAGGAGGGACAGCCGGCCGCACAGCCACAGGCGCGAAGATGCGCGGCGGCACTGGCCAGCATCTCGGCTCGCAGGTCAAAGAGCAGTTCGGTCAGGCCGGTCCCGCCCGGAGCGGCGTCGTACAGGAACACCGTGGGCAGGCGTGTGTGCGGTGAGCGCACCTGGGTAGTGACGTGCAGGTCGCGCGGGTCGCACAGCACGAACACCGGTGCGACCGCGTGGAGCACGGTGCCCACCGCCCACAATCCGCCCTCCACCTCTTCAGGCGGCATCCCCGCCGTCACCGTGTCCGGCAGCGCCAGCCAGCAGGCGACGGTGTGCAGGTCCTCCTGGTGCAGGTCGATCTTCTCCCAGCCGACGTTCTCGCTTGTGTCCAGCTTGATCTTCTTGAAGACCGTGGGGTAGAACGACACCTTCACATCGCCGTGATACCAGCGGCCCTGTGTGCCGTCGTCGTTGCGGTCCTCCATCAACACGGCGAGGTCTACCGCCAGCTCAGCGTCAGTGTAGTAGTCCACATCAACCTTGTGGACGTACGCCTTGCGCTCGCCACGGTCGAGACGGTCCACGTGGTACTGCTGTCCGCCGTGGAAGTAGATGGCGTCCTTGTGCACCAGCATCGGCGCCGAGGGGCGGTCTACTTCGCCGATCACCACATGGCGGGTACGTTCGTCCGGCAGGGCATCCAGCCGTTTGCCCCGGCCGCTGCCATCCTCACCGGTATCGATGATCACGAAGTTGTCCACCGAGGCAGCGCGCAGCGAGATATTTTCCGCTGGGTAGCTCTCGTGCATCCACCAGAACTTGCCACCTTCCAGGTGCAGGATGCCTTCATCGCAGAGGTAGCCCAGCAGCAGGTTGGTGTCTTTGCCGAACTCCGGCTCGTCAGAGCCAAACGGCAGTTCAAAGGCCGCGCATTTGAGATGCGAAACGAGGATGTAGAAGTTGTCCGGGTTGATGCGCGCCTGCTCCGGCCGGCCGCCGAAGATAAACTCCGGGTTCTCGGCAATGTACTGGCTGAGGGCGGAGGATGTGCATACCATGACCGCGAAAGCCAGGTCGTGCCGCCGGCCGGCACGGCCGAACTGCTGCCAGGTGCTAGAGATGGAGCCGGGATAGCCGAGCAGCACCGCCGCTTCCAGCCCTCCGATATCGATACCCAGCTCCAACGCGTTGGTGGAAACCACACCGCGCACGGTACCGTCACGCAGCCCCTGTTCAATCTGGCGCCGCTCGTTCGGCAGATAGCCGCCGCGGTAGCCGTGGACGCGCTCCGACAGCGGCGGGCCAGGACGGCGCTGCATCTCCCGGCGCAGATTCGTCAGCAGGACCTCCACGCCGGTCCGGGAGGAGGCAAAGACAATGCTCTGGGCGCCACCGCGGATCAGCGATCCTGCCAGGGAACGCACCACCGCCATTGACGAGCGGCGCAGCCCCAACTCGCGGTTAACCACCGGCGGGTTGTAGATCGCCACCACCTTCTTGCCGGCCGGCGCGCCGCTGCTGGCAATCAGCTGCACCGGTTGCCCCGTCAGCCCTTCGGCCAGCTCCACCGGATTGGCGATGGTGGCGGAGCAGCAGATGAACACCGGGTCCGCGCCGTAGAACTGGCAAATGCGTCGCAGCCGCCGAATGACGTTGGCCACATGGCTGCCGAACACGCCCCGATACTGGTGTAGCTCATCGATCACCACATAGCGCAGATTGGCGAACAGCCGTTGCCACTTGGTGTGGTGGGGAAGGATGCCGGTATGGAGCATATCCGGGTTGGTGATGACGATGTGCCCGGAGGCGCGCATGCGCTGGCGAGCGTCTTGGGGTGTATCACCGTCGTAGGTGAAGGTGCGGATCTCCTTGCCCGTGGCTGCAATCAGTCCGTGCAGCTCGTCGTACTGGTCCTGGGCCAGCGCCTTGGTGGGAAACAGGTACAGCGCTCGGGCGGCCGGCTCGCGCAGGATCGTGGAGAGTACCGGCAGCGTGTAGCAAAGCGTCTTGCCGGAGGCCGTCGGCGTCACCACCACGCAGTGCCGGCCGGCCAGCGCGGCGGCGGCGGCTTCGGCCTGGTGAGTCCAGGGACGGGCAATACCCCGGCGCGCCAGCGCCGCGATCAGCTCGGGATGGACGTCGGTCGGGTAGTCCGCGTAGCGGGCCGGCCGGGGAGGGATCTCCTCCCAGTGGATAAAGTTCTCCCGGTGCTCGCGCGAGAACCGCAGATCGTCCAGCACCTGTGCCAGCGCCATCGCCCGCCATCCTGTTCTGTCTCGAACAAGTGTGCGAAGCGCACGGCGGCGCTGTCAACCAGCAGGATTGCGCTTGCGGGCGCCCTTGCGCCGGGGCGGCCGGCCGTGGCTCAGGCTGCCTGGTTGAGCATGGCAGACAGCTCACGATGCAGGCGCTTTTCCATGCGCTTGGCCGAGCCGGTCTCCCGCAGAAAGCAGCGGAGGCACACACAACGGCCGTGCGGGTTGGCAACGACCACATCATCCAGTTCCGTGTCAAAGGCGCACAGGATGCAGCGGTACATGGTGCGACTCCTTTCGCTTCCGCCCTCAGTCTCGTGTGGCGCCACACCATCCGGCATACGGGATGATCCGGATTTCCCGGCTCCCTACCTTGCTACTACGCTGCTACATCACCCAGCGGTTCAGTCTGCGCTGGATTCATCCGTCCGGACGGCCGATCATAGGCTGACAGGCAGGCAGTAGTGCAGCAGGACGACGCAATCCAGGCAGCGCGCGGGCGGCTGGCAGAGCAGCTGCTGAGCGATGAGCGTATCCTCGGCGCCGTGCCGGAGGATGCCGCCCGGCTGTTGCTGGATCGCGCGCTTGCCGCGCTCGATGCCGCCGTCACCGCCGCGCCGGACACCGGAACCTTCACGCAGACGGCTGAGGCCATCCGGCGGCATGCCCGCGACCTGGCGGACACCGCCGCCGCAGCGGACGATCCGGCCGTGGCGATCGCAGCATCACCATTCCCCGTGCTGGTGACCGCACCCGAACAGGTAGCAGCGCAGCCACCAGCGGCACCGGCCGCCTGGGAGGAGCCACCGCCCCCTGAGATGCTGGGCGCCGAAGAATCATCCCCGTCTGAAGCGCCCTTGTCCGAGCTGGCAGCGACAGAGCCACCGCACCTGGAGGAGCCGCCGCCCATCCCCGAGCCTCCGTCGCTGTGGGAGCGGCTGCGCCTGTGGTGGCGCTAACGCGTGCTGGGGCATGCCGCATCTGCCCGCCTCCTCGCCATAATAGAACAGGGAGATCGGGCCACACCGGGGGAGGGCGCGGGCCATGCCACGCTGGGCGCTATTGCTGTCAATGGCCGTGCTGTTCGTCGTGGCGATGGTGGCCGTCGTGGTGGTGCTGCGCCGGTCGCACGACGGTGGGCCAATCGCTACCGGTCCTACGCCGGCTCCGGGCTCGGTGGCGATGCCGGACGGGATCGAGCTACTGTTTACGACACCGCTCGGCGGCAACAACCGCGCTCCCACCGGCGCGCCGGGCCGGCTCGATGAACGCCTCACCGCGCTCATTGACGGTGCACGCACGTCGGTCGACATGGCGATCTACGACCTACGGCTAGACAACGTGGCCGATGCACTGGTGCGCGCCCATCAGCGCAGCGTGCGCGTCCGGCTGGTAACAGATACGGACAACGTGGAGGATGCCCAGCTCAAGCGCGTGAAGGGCGCGGGCGTGCCGGTGGTGGCCGACGGCCGCGGCCCGCTCATGCATCACAAGTTCACCGTGATCGATGGGGAAGTAGTGCTGACCGGCTCCTGGAATTACGCCCCGAACGACACCTTCCGTTACAACAACCACACGGCGGTGATCCGCTCCCGGCCGCTGGCCGAGAACTATACGGCCGAGTTCGAGAAGATGTTTACGCGCCGCAGCTTCGGCCCGACCAAGCCGAAAGACGTTCCCCATCCGCGCATCGTACTGGACGGCGCCGTCATCACGACGATCTTCGAAGCAGAAGGGGATGCGGCCGGCCCGATTGTCGAGCGCATTCGCGGCGCGCGGCATAGTGTCGCGTTCCTCGCCTTCACCTTCACGCACGACGACATCGGCCGGGCCATCGAGGAGCGGTTCGCGGCGGGAGTCGCCGTACGCGGCGTCATCGAGAACCTCCAGTCCGAGCGGCCGGAGGGGGAGCTTGGCCGCCTGGTGCGCGCCGGCCTGGGAGCGGCGCAGCCGGCCGGGGTGCCGCTGCCGGAGTGTGTGGCCGGCCCCGCCGTGCTGACAGACGGCAACCCGCAGCTCATGCACCACAAGGTGATCATCATCGACGGGACCGTCGCCATCTTCGGCTCCTTAAACTTCACTGCTAACGCCACCACCGACAACGACGAGAACGTGCTGATCATCGAGTCACCCGCCATCGCCGCGGCCTTCAGCGCCGAGTTCTGCCGCGTCTACAACGTGGCGGTGGAGGCGAAGAACCGGCGCTAAATGCGCGCCATACCAGCGGCAGCCGCAGGACACGCGGGCTAGGGTGGGCGAGTGAGCAAACGCGCGTGATAGACTGCAAAGAAACGCGGCCCGTCCCAATCGAGGGCGGGCCGCCCGCTGTATCCCGGCCCGCGCGGGCCACCATCGGGTACGCAGGAGAGGGGACGGCGCATGGCACGCACCAAGCAAGGAGACGGACAGGAATCGCAGGGCGCGGCCGGACACACGCCGGTATGGGAGATCGGGCAACTCGCCAACGGTATGCGCGTCGTCACCACGCCCGTGCCGGCGGCGCAGTCCGTCTCGGTCAACGTCTTTATCGGTGTCGGCTCGCGTGGTGAGGAGCGACGCGTCAACGGCATCTCCCACTATATGGAGCACATGCTGTTCAAGGGCACGGAGCGGCGGCCAAATGCCATCGTCATCGCCGAAGCGATTGAGGGCGCGGGCGGCTCGCTCAACGCCTACACGGCCAAAGAGCTGACCTGCTACTGGAACCACGTACCCTATGACCATCTACCGGTGGCGATGGACGTCGTGGCAGACATGCTCCTCCACTCCAAGATCGAGCAGGAGGAGGTGGACCGCGAGCGGACCGTGGTTCAGCAGGAGATCCGCCGCTCCAAAGATCAGCCCGGCGCCTGGGCAGGCGAGCTGCTCTCGCGTGCGGTCTTCGGCGACCAGCCGATCGGCTGGTCCATCGCGGGCACGCTGGAAATCATCGAGGGGATGCAGCGACAGGACTTCTTTGACCACCTGGAGCGCTGGTACACCCCGCAAAACGCCGTCCTCTCCGTGGCCGGTAACACTACCCATAGCGCCGTGATGGAGATGGCCGCGCGGTCATTCGCCGGGTGGTCCGGCGCCGCTGCCCCCCGCTTCTTGCCGGCGCATCCGGAATTGGGCACCCCCCGCGTCCAGGCGGAACATCGCGACATCGCCCAATGCAATGTCGCCATCGGCCTGCGCGCCGTCTCCCGCACCGACCCGGACCGCTTCGCCCTCACCATCCTCAACAACATCCTTGGCCGGGGCATGTCGTCCCGTCTGTTCAAGGAGGTGCGCGAGCGGCGCGGACTGGCCTACTCCGTCGGCTCCTCGGTCTCCCGTCATGCCGACACCGGCACGATGTCCATCTCTGCCGGGGTGACTCCGGACAAGCTGCATGAGGCAACGACCGTCATCCTCGATGAGCTGCGCCGCCTGTGTAACGAGCCGGTGGGCGACGACGAGATGACAAAGGCGCGCGATTACGCCGCCGGCTCCTTCCGCCTCGGGCTCGAGAGCACGATGTCACTCGGTCAGCGTGCCGGCGAAGCATTGCTCACCCTCGGCGAGATTGAGGCGGTCGACGACGTGGTCACCAAGCTACGGGCGATCACGGCGGAAGATGTGCAACGGGTAGCCCGCCGCCTGTTTCACAGCCACAACCTGGCGATGGCCGTGGTTGGCCCCGCCGGCGACCCGGACGAACTGGATAAGCTGCTGGTACTGTAGTCCCCGCGAACCGGAGGTGAGCCAAGATGCGCTGCCCGCTGTGCAATATCACGATGCGCGAGGTGCCCCGCCGCGGCGTCAAAATCGATATCTGCCCGCAGTGTCGCGGCGTCTGGCTGGATGGCGGTGAGATGGAACGGCTGCTAGAAGGGGCAGGGGACTGGGAAGAGGAGGACTTCCGCGAGCGCGAGCGCGGCCATGTCTACGCCGACTACGAGCATCATCCATACCGCCGCAAGAAGCGCCGCAGTTTTCTCGATGACTTGTTTGACTTTGACTAATCCGGCCGCTTAAGGGTTTTCTCGATAACGGCTCAACCGCTCTGCTCCGACAATCCCGGTAGAGGCGGGCACACGGCCGCCTGGGAGGACGAACGTGAGCGTGATTGAGCCGTTGATCGTCGTCTCGGCGACCGCTACCGCCACCGCGCCGGTTGCCTATGCACTGAAAACGATGGCCCGCCGGCGTGGCCGCGTGCTGGCTGGGGCCATCTTGCGCAGCCGGCTGGCGCCGTACACGCCGAAGAGTGCCGAGGGGGCTTAAACGAGGAGCGGCAGTGATATCCGACCCCGCCTTCGGATATCACCGCCGTCCTACAACGTTAGTATGCCACGGCCGGCTGCCTGTGGATCGTCCGATCGCTATCACTTTTCTTGCAGCTTGGGTGACCGTCGCCCTGCGCCCGCGGAACCTCACGGTGGCCCAACCACGCGGCAAGGCCATTCGCGGCTATACGGCGGCGGTGATCGCATCGAGAAAGGCATCAAGCTCAACGGCGTACGCGTCTTTGGCTTCGGTGAAGGGGGCATGTCCGGCGCCGGGTATGACAGCCAGTTGGGCGTGAGGCACCGCAGCGGCCAGGGCGCGGGCGTCCTCCAGCATGCGGTCATGCTCACCGCACAGGATTAGCACCGGCATCGTCAGCGCGGCGGTGTCTTCGGTGATGGGGCGAAGCTGAGCCAGCGCCTCGTACTGCGCAGCCAGTGCCTCGGCGCCGGCGGCACGCAGGTGTGCCTCCCACTCTGCCCGGCGTACGGGGTGACGCGGTGCCCCTGGTAGCCGGGCGATGAACGGCTCCAGCCCTTCTACCCGCAGCCGCTCGGCCGCGCGCAGATAGAACTCGCGCCGCTGGCCGTGTGCCCCCAGCGCCGGGGCGGCCACCGCCACCACCGCCCGCACCCGCTGTGGATGTGTCCGGGCAAACTCCAGCGCCGCCCGCGCCCCACGCGAGTGGCCACCTATCACCGGGCGCTCCAGCCCGAGCGCGTCCAGGAGCCCGAGCAGATCGCCGGCCAGTAGGGTGGGAGCGTAGGAGGCCGCCGCGACAAACGCCGTCGTGCCGCCCTGGCCACGCGGATCGACGCTGATGAAGCGGTACCGGCCAAGCTGGCGCTCGTGGGCGCGCAGCGACATGGCCGCGTGATCGTTGCCGCCCGGCAGCCACACGACCGGCGGCCCCTGTCCCTCGTCCAGATAGTGGATGCGAATGCCGTTCGCTTCAATCGTTGGCATGGCCGGCCCCAAGCAGTGATGCAACGCCCGCAGTTGTAGCACGGCCCGCCACCAGGCGCGAGCGCAGTTCTTCAGGCACTTTTCAGGATTGTCTCCGGCCGAACAGCGCCGCTGTATGCCCGGTCGCGGCGGCCGGCGTGGATGACAGGCATGCTGCAGTGGCACGGCGGCGAGGGGCCGCCACCCAGCACCAGGAGGCACACCGATGTACCACGAGAGCCTGCGCCTGTACTCTGTCCTCGCGGCCAGCCGCTTCGATAAGTACCTGCTCAACCCCCAGCCGCTGCCGCCGCGCTACGCGTTCTACCTCCGCTAGGCGACAGTCCCGGTCGTCTGTTTCTGCGCACGCGCCGTGCCGGTCCTCCCCCGGACGGCGCGTGCCGCCCTGTGGCGCCTGCCACCCTATCCCTGCTCAGTGAGCATGCCATCGCGCATGGCGAGGATGCGTGCCGCATAGGCCGCCATCCGGCTGTCATGGGTTACCATCAGCCCGGTCTTGCCGCGGGAGGTGATCTCCTGGCGGAGCATCTCCACCACCTGCTGACCGCGTTCGGTATCCAGGCTGGCAGTCGGCTCATCGACCAGGATGATGTCGGGGTCGTTCATCAGCGCTCGACCGATGGCGACCCGCTGCCGCTCGCCACCGGACAGCCGGGCCGGCAACACCCGTGCCCGGCGGCTGAGCCCCAACTCCTCGATCAACTGGTCTGCACGCTGTCGCGCCTCGTTGGTCACCCGGCCGCTGATGGCGGCCACCACCAGCAGGTTGTCTCGCGCCGTCATATAGGGAATCAGGTTCGATCCTTGAAAGACAAAGCCCACCCGCTCCCGCCGGAACCGCGCCAGCCCGCGGCCCGACAGCCGGTGCACCTCGATATCCCCGATCAGTACCCGCCCAGAGGTGGGAGTGAGCAGGCCGCCCAGCATCGCCAGTAGCGTCGTCTTGCCGGAACCGCTCGGCCCGACCAATGCCAGGAACTCCCCTGGTTCCGCCACAAAGGCGGCATGACGCACGGCCTGGACGGCATCCTCGCCATCGCCGTACGTCTTGTTCAGGTCCTGAACCTCGATGTGTGGCACGGTCTGATCCTGCGAGGCGTTACTGCTGCTGACCGAGCGCGATGATGGGGTCAACCTTCGCCACCTGGCGACCGGAAAACAGCGCCCCCAACATCGCAGCCAGCAGCAGCCCGAGAGCGGTGTAACCATAGGTGGCGCCCGTGAAGGCGACGGGCACACCGTCATCCGGGATCAGTGCGGCGGTAGCCAGCGCCAACGGGATGGCGACAGCCAGCCCGGCGAGGGTGAGCAGCACCACCTGGAGCAACAACTGCCGGAACACGAACCAGCCGGAGGCCCCCAGTGCCTTGAGGATGCCAATGTGCGGAACCTTTTGCAGGGTGAGCACATAGAAGAAGATGCCGATCACCATCCCACCGATCACGAAGCCCATGATCTGCAACGAGCGCACGGTTTGCTGCTGCGCTGCCACCCCTTCGATTTTGAAAAAGGCATCGTACGGGGAGAGCGCCCGAATGCCACGTACGGCGTCCTCCAGCATCCGGGGCACGACCTCACCATCCGCCAGCACCACGTTGCCGGCCGGCACGTTCGCCCCCTCTGCGCCGTACCGGAGCTGCTGCCAGGTCTCCCGGTTGGTGAACAACGACGGCTGAAAGAAGAAGTTGCCCGCGTTGACCGCGCCGGTGATACGCAGCGTTCGCGTCTCCAGCCGCACCGTCAGCTGCACCGTATCCCCCACGGCCAGCCCGGCGCGGCGCAGGTACCGCCGGTCTGCCACGATCGCATCGCGTTCCTCCGGCGCAACCGCACGCCCCTCGACAATGCGCGGGGCGCCGAGACTGCCATGGTCATAGCCGATCAGCGTGGCGGGGTACTGCCGGTCATCCCGAAAGGTGGTGACGGAGAAGAAGCCCAGCGGCGCCACCGCACGCACACCAGGCGCCGCCTGGACGGCAGCCAGCTGCTGGGGACTGATCTCGCTGCGCAGCAGCGAGTAGTTGGCGTTGCCGTTGTAGACCACGGCATCTACCGGCAACTCCCGCACCCAGCTACCGGACTGCTCCTGCAGCCCGACACCGAGGCCGCTGATCATCACTACCAGGTAACCGATCAGGGCGATGATCGCGACGATCAGCAGGAACTGCACCGTCCGGTGGCGGATCTCATTCAGTGCGAGCATGCCGGCTCCCTACCGCCTTCGTCGCCTTATCAGTGTGTCACGAGCGCGGCCACGGCGGCGGAGGCGGCCCGCAGATCGCCTTCCGGCGCCACCACACCGGGGGGCAGCTCCACCAGCCGGGCGGCGGGGCCACCAACGGCGATCACACACCCCAACGCGGAGCCGCTCAGCGCGGTAAGGGTCGCATGCAGCGCCGGCGCCGAGGCCGTGGCGGTAGCGCTCAGGCACACCGCCGGCGCGCCGCTGTCCCGCAGGCAATGCATGAGATCCACCACCGGGACATCGGCGCCGAGATACAACGCGCGCACCCCAGCCCAGCGCAGGAACAGCCCCAGCATCAGCAGCCCCAGCGCGTGCTGCTCCCCCGGGACACAGGCCAGGATCACGGCTGGCGCGCCGGTGAGCGGCGGCTGAGCATGCCACAGCGCCTGCAGCCGCCGCTGGATGACGTTGGTGGCGAAGTGCTCGGCGCTGACCGGCAGATCGCCGCCGGCCCATTGCTCGCCGATGGCGTACAGCGCGGGAACGATCACGCCCAGCAGCACGTCGTCGGGAGAGAAGCGGGCATACGCTTCGCTCTGCACCGCATGCAGCGCCGGCTCGTCATAGCGGGCCGCGGCCTGCAACAGCTGGTCCGTCAGTGACGTCTGCGGCCTCAGCACCGGCGGCGCGCCATCAGATGCCGTACCCGGCGCGGCGCGCTGGGCCCAGCGCACGGCCTGGGCCGCACTCAGACCGCGCGCTGTCTGGACGCGCACCCAGGCGATGGCGGCCACCTCGCGCTCGGAATACAACCGGCGGGCGGAGGGGCTGCGGTCCGGAGAGGGAAAACCGTAGCGCCGTTCCCACGAGCGGAGGGTGGCCGCCGGCACGCCGGTGCGGCGCTCCACAGCTCGGATGTTGTACCGCGGCTCATTCACGCTGTCAGTTATCCATATCTCATGCAACTACTATGCAATCACCCTAGTCTGCCGCGGCGCCGGTGGTCAAGCAGCGGCCCGCCAGGACGTGCGCATGAGCCATGCCGAGCCGGACAAGCAGAGGGGACCAGCGTGCTGCCGGTCCCCTCGTTGGCTGCGGTGCCGGGTGAGCGCTTAGTGCGCGGCGGCGCCGGAGTGGGCGAAGCCGATGTTCGGAGTCGAAGCAGCGAGGTGCTTACTGGGGATACCTCAAAGTACTCGGTGCCTGCTATCCGGTTGTCACGGTAAAACTCCACTGCCAGGTTCCGAACAGGCTACCCCGCCAGCACTCGGAGATGGTCGTATCTACAGGAGCAAGCTGTCCTCATAACCCTCTGCTGAGGAAGGCAACCAGGAGAGCACCTACGCCGGCGGCTAGAGACAGCACCACAGCTACCTTCACCCAAGCCGGAGCGCCGTCCTTTTGCGTCGGCCGTGGCGGTTGCGTAGGTCGTGGTGGCCCAGCCGGCGTGGGAGCAGCGGGTATGGGTGCTTGCAGCGGTGACTGTAGCCCTGGCACAGCAGGGCGAGTCGCCGGTACCGCACGTGGGGGCTGCTGCGCCGATGGCTTGGCTGGCTCAAGCGGTCGAGAGGGCGATGGCGCACCGGGAGAATGACTTGTCTGCTTCCTGATCTCCGCCAATACATCCATGTTCCTGGACTGCCGGGTCACGGGTGGCTGTGCAGTGGGCAGAGAGACGTGCGACGGCCCCTGAACTGACGGCGGTGGCAACGGGCCGGGCTCCGTGGATACTGGCGAGGAGATCTGTGGCGTTACCCTCGCGAGTGAACCGGGACCGCTCCCCAGGAGTCGAGGTGGCGGGCCGCCGCGGTTCAGTCTGAACTTCGCCTCTTGTTCGTCGATGAACTTGACCTGTGACTGATCCGTTATGGTAATGCCGATGCTCTCGTACGACGGACCGACATAGGGCGGCTCTACCAATCCACTCACACTGACCCAGCGGCCTACCCATGCCGCAGATGGCCGGTCGCTGAATGTTGTCAGTCCTTCCGACCAGATGGTCAGCCGTGCACAGTTAAGCTTCCAGTTGCCAAAATTAACAAAAGCATACGGGTTCCCGTAGCGAGTAGTGGCAGTTTTTGTCTCGACTACCTTGCCAACGAGTTCCACCTTATCGCCAACCCGCCGGAGAACGGTCTTGTAGTCTGATGCGTCAACGACATCATAGGCGCCGACATAGCGCAGCGGCTGTTGAGGGACGGTGTGCCTTGACGCTGGTTGGGCAACAGTGACGGCGGATGCAGATGCAGGCCGTTTACCAGCTGCGAAGGCACCAAGGGCAGGCACGCTCTGGATCGGTGCCGCGCAAAGCTCTGCGAGTTGCTCCGCCTGCCGCTGTAAATCTGGTAGCCGCAAGAGGATCTTGAAGATTTCAGACTGATTTGGATCCGCGAAGTCGCCAGCTTTGAAGACGATAGTCTCTCCACCTTCGCTGTACTTCGCGTAAAGTTCCGGGTTCGCCGCAAGCGCCTGCAGGCTGACATCGATGACAATCAGCGAGAAGCGATCGATCCAGGGGCCGAACTGATCGCCCGTTCGTCCAGGATGCTGGAAGTGCTTGAGGCCTATCTCGCTACTGCGTGTAACGGGTAGGCCGGGCACCCACATGCCGTCGTAATCGATCAGCTTGATGGAACCGTCACGCTGCACCATGACATTGCCGTTTTGCAGATCCCCATGCCCGATTCCTTGCTGCTCGAGGAATCCCGCCAGCGCACGAAATTTCGTCTGCAGCGACCGGATTGCCTGCGCATTACGGTACTGATGCTGGAGGTAGATGCCGAGCGTGTCGCCCTCCAGCCAGTCCATCACAACGATCGGGAAGACATTGCCATTCGCGCGAATTCCACTTGGTTGAAAAGAGAATTGTGTGAAGTAGTCAGACTGAAGCTTCCCAATGGAGCTGGAAATCGCTGCGTACTTCCCCTCGATATCCGGAACCGATCGGTGGAAGCACCGCACGGCGTACTTCTTCGAACCTGCCGTCAGCTTGTATGTCAGGGCAAATCCGCCGGAGCGTGCGAAGGGGATACCGAAAGAATTGGTTTCGACCTTCGCCTGCTTGAGCTCCGTATCGACAAACGCGAACTGCGGATTCTGCAGCAGTTCCTGGTATTCGAGCATAGTGGGATACGCAGCCATTGCGGTCACCAGAGTACGAGGAGTGTAGTGTCATCGCGACGCAGCCGACCACTTGCCCGTTCGTCAATCACGAACGTGCGAAAGGCACCGATGTCCTGAAGTTCCAGAAGACGCCGAACGGGATTGACTCCGAGACCTGACTGCTCAAGGAACCAGAGGCCGAGTGCGTCGGTCATACACAGCAGGCGCGGCTGTTGATAATCCTGTAAGTCAAACTCCCCGCACCAGTCCCACCGGAGGAAGCCGTCCTCATCAAATTGATTCTCACTGAGATTAGTTGAAATCAGGTGGGGTCTGTTGCCGAACTGACTGGGATGAGACAAAGGAAACATTTGCTGGATGGCGTCACCGTCGCAGAGCACACCGCAGGTGTCACCAATTGCCTGGATCTCCAGCAAACCCTGCGCGCGATAGCGAATACCCAGAAGACTCGCGAAGTTGCCCCGCTCCATCGCTGCCTGAGCGTGCCAAGGAAGATTATCCCAGTCAAAGCGCTTCGCGAACTCTTGCGCGACCTTCTTTAGTGAGTCGCGTCTGATGCTGGGGTCACGCACGTAGTGGCACACGAGCATCTGCGCCCAGGTGGCAGAGTCAAACGATACCGAAGCCCCATCGCTGAGCGCATATCTGCCCCAGCCGCGGTGCGCTTTCCACTTGTCCTCGTTCTGGGAGCCGTCGTCGTGCTTGGGTACCGTGAACTCGCGCCGCAACTGGAATGCGTCGGTTGACACCTTCGCCCCCCTAGCGATCGCCCGCAACTACGTTCGCACGTGTGCCAATGTCGAAAAAGTCCACGATGAATCCGGGCGACTGCACATTGTACATGAAACCACGCGCGCCATCCGCGATCTGGTAGTCTTTGCTCATCGCCGCCTGAACGAGGTGCGCTGGCAGTGCACTCGAGGCTCGGAAGAGCATGCGGGCGGAGTCATCAGGAAGGCCCGTCTCATCAGATGGGAGGACGATCGGCGCGATCGCTCCAAGGGCAACGTGGAGATTGAACACAAGAATCTCTCCATCATCGGTGCCCATGAGCCGCAACTTCTCGACGATCTCTTCTGGCGACCCATCGGTGGACACACCATCGGTGATATGCAGTACGGTCGGTGGGTAGGAGTTCGGATGGGCATCGCACCAGGCTGCCAGTACCTCGGCAGCGCGCACGAAGGCCGCACGCATCGGTGTACCACCGGTGTTCTTTGGCTCGAACCAGACGGGGAACTTCGTGTTCATCTCGACAACGCCACCGGCCCCGTCGTCGACTTTGCGCTTTCTCTCCTCAATGCGCAGAGGGTTATCAGCGATCATGCTGATAGAATGAAGATCCTGTCCAGCCAGGTTGCCGCTGAAGCCCGGCGCTACGCTGTTACCACCGTACCCAAGCACGCCGATGTCAAAGTAGTCCCGCACGCCGTCGGCTTTGGTGCAAACTTGGCCAAGCGTGTAGATGGTGCGATTGAGGACGTCCGCGACGAACTCGGCCTTGGACCGGCCACTCTCCATGCGTTCGTCCATGGAACCTGACTGGTCGACGAGAAATAGAAAACACGTGGGGTTGGCTCTGCTGATCTCACCGCGATACGACATAGCTTCTGGATGCTCCTTGTGTTGCTGTTTGGATAGATTGATATTGTCCCAATCCGGTCGCTCACTCGAGCCAACATATAAAGAGTCGATGAGGAAGCTCTCCGGGGACTCGACGTTGTACATGAAACCACGCGCACCATCCCCAACCTGGCAGCCCCGTTCTTGCGCTTCGTAAAGAAGGTGATCGGGCAGCGCACTCGATGCCCGCCACAACATGCGGGCGTTTTCATTCGGCAGCCTGGATTCGGTTGCTGGAAATAGGAGTTCTGAGTGACCCCCAGGAGCTACTTGCAGGTTGAAGATCAGGGAAGCGCCGTCGGCAGTTCCAAAATTCTGCAGTGACTTGCTGAGCAACTCAGGCGACCCATCGGTCGAGTCGCCGCCAGTTAGGTGGAGTACGGTGGGAGGATAGGAGTCTGGATGGCGTTCGCACCAGGCTGCCAGTACCTCGGCAGCGCGCACGAAGGCCGCACGCATCGGTGTACCACCGGTGTTCTTTGGCTCGAACCAGACGGGAAACTTCGTGCTCATCTCGATCACGCCACCGGCGCCATCGTCCACCGTTCGCTTCCGATCCTCGACCCGCAACGGGTTATCAGCCACCACACTTGTTGGATGAAGAACCTTGCCCGCAAGTATGCCGCCAAAACCCGGTGCCACGCTGTCATCACCATAACAAAGCACGCCGATGTCAACGTAATTTCGGACCCCATCTGATCTACAACTGCACTGGATTAATCGGGAAATGGCTCGGTTAAGTATGTCTGCAACGATCTCTGACCTGGGAGTTCCACTCTCCAGGTGCCCTTTCATCGACCCAGATTGATCAACAAGGAACAGGAAGCAGGTGGGCTTGGTTGGGCTGATCCAGGCGCGATACGGCATGATCACTCCGGATGCCGAGTCTTCGTACCTTTGGCTGGCACCATCACGTCAGTTGAGCGCGCGTGCCGATATTGAAGAAGTCGACGATGCTCGAGATATCCGCGTTGTAGACGAAGCCACGTGCTCGCTCCTGTATCCGCAGCCCTTGCTGGCGGGCAGACTGGATCAAAGTCGCGGGTAGTTCGCTCGACATCTGGAACAGCTTGACGGCGTACTTATTTGGCAATCCAGCTGGGTCTCTCGGAAAGGCATGCGAGTTGCCGTGCCCCTGGTCGACGTGGAGATTGAACAGCAAACATTGGCCATCCTCTGTTGCAAGCGCCCTCACCTTGGCGGCTATGGGCTCGGGATCACCATCTGTCGGATGCCCATCGGTTACGTGCAGCAAGATGGGTGGATAGCTGAGTGGGTGGCGGTGCACCCAGTCATTCAATGTCTGATGGGCAAGTCCGAGTCCAGCGCACATCCCGGTCCAGCCGCGGCTGCACGGCTCTACCCAGACCGGAAATCGTATCGGGTTGCTAATCGTGTCTCCGGTCTCAGACTTGACCTGCTGCTGACGAGTCTCAATACGCAAGGGGTGCGTAGCCATGAGTGAAAGTGGATGGAGGACGGCGGTATTGAGTACGCCGTGTAAGGCGTTCTCAGCAAGTCCAAGGTCACGCGTCAGACCGCTGTAACCGATGACGCCGACATCGAAGTAGTCACGCACTCCATCGTGTCGTGTGGAAGCGACAGCCAGGGTGGCGAGGGTGCGATTGATCACGTCGCACAGAAACTGTGCCTTCGTGCCTGCGCCTTCGACATGCTCGCGCATCGAGGTCGATTGGTCTACAAGGATTAGCAGGCATGCAGGCGACGTCTGGCTGATGGCAGCGGAGTACACCACTGGAGATCTCCCGCGGCTTCAGCGTGCGACAGTGTTGACGTGCTAGTTGTCGCAGCGACTGGCACTCTAGCTGGTTTGGTATCATACATAGACATTATGTGACATGCAATCATTTCGAAAGGCGTGGTCGCCTCATTGCCCTCATCTGAGGTCGTGCAGTGAAGTCAATACAGAGGGGACCAGCGTGCTGCCGGTCCCCTCGTTGGCTGCGGTGCCGGGTGGGCGCTTAGTGGGCGGCGGCGCCGGAGTGGGCGAAGCCGATATTCGGGTCGGTGATGACATTGATGCAGGCGGGGACTCCGGAGGCAAACGCCCGCTCCAGCGCCGGCCGGATCTCCTTGGCTTCGGTCACCATCTCGCCGTAGCCGCCCATCGCCTCGACGATTTTGTCGTAGCGCACGCTCTGCGACAGCTCCTGCGCGACGGTGTGGCCGTAGCGCTGCATCTGCGGGCGCTTGTTTTCGCCCCAGGCGCCGTCGTTGCCGATGATCGACACCACCGGCAGCTTGTGCCGCACCATCGTCTCGAACTCAAAGCCGTTGAGACCGAAGGAGCCGTCGCCGTTGACGATCAGCACCTGCTCCTGCGGACGGGCCAGCTTGGCGGCGATGGCGTAGCCGGTGCCGACGCCCAGGCAGCCCAACCCGCCCGGATCAAGCCAGTGGCCGGGCTTGTAGATGTCGAGGATGCGGGCCGCGGTGGTGACGACATCGCCGCCGTCACCGATCACCGTGGCGTCGCGGTCGATGAAGTCGCGGATCTCCTTGCACAGGCGGTAGGGGTGAATCGGGTTCTGGTCCGAGTTCATCACCGCCTCATCCGCCTTGCGCGTCTGCCCCTCGATGCCGCGCAGCAGCTCGATCCAGGCATCGCCGCCACGGCGGTCGCGGCCGGTCTCCAGCTCGTTGACCAGCTGCGTGAGCACGGAGTTGACGTCGCCCACCAGCCCGACCTCGATGTCACGGTTCTTGGCGATCAGCGTCTCATCGACATCGACTTGGATCACCTTGACGTCCGGGTGGAAGCGCGGCGGCCGGCCGAAGCGCAGGCGGAAGTCGAACGGCGCGCCGATCACCAGCACGACATCGGCCTGAGACAGCGCCTGCCCGCGGGAGAAGGCAAAGAACAGCGGGTGGTCGGCAGGGATGGCGCCGCGGGCCATGCTGTTCAGATAGACCGGGGCGTTGAGCGTCTCGATAGTGGCGCGCAGGGCGTCCCACGCCTGGTCAAACCAGATGGCGGAGCCGGCCATCACCACCGGCCGCTCGGCATTCGCCAGCAGATCGGCGGCGCGGCGCACCTCATCCGGGTCGGCCTGGGTGCGGCCGGTGGCGCGGTCCTGCTTGGGCCACCACACCTTCTCCTCGGCAGCGCTGCCCATGATCACGTCGATCGGCACCTCCAGGAAGGAGGGGCCAGGCCGGCCGGCAATGGCATGGCGGAAGGCGATGGAGATGTACTCGGGCAGGCGGGCCGTCTGCGCCACCATCGCCGAGTACTTGGTGATCGGGCGCAGGAAGTCCAGGTGATCGATCTCCTGGAGGTTGCCCATCCCCCACTGCGCCAGCGGGCTCTTGCCACCGATCACGATGCAAGGCGCGCCGCTCTGCAGGGCGGAGACGATACCGGTGACGCCGTCGGTGACGCCTGGTCCGGCGGTAATGGCGGCCACACCCGGCTTGCCCGTCACCTTCGCCCAGCCCTCGGCAGCGTGCACGGCCGCCTGCTCGTGGCGAAAGTCAACGACGCCGATACCTTCTTTGACGCAGCCGTCATAGGTGGGCGAGATATGCCCGCCGCTGAGCGTGAACAGGTGCTGCACGCCCTCTTTCTTGAGCTGGCGGGCGATGAGATGCCCGCCATGCAAATCGGCCATGTGCCTGCCTCCAATGGCTATTCACAGGTACCCGCGGCCAGTCTCGTGCTTCCCGGCACAAGCCGCAAGCGCGGGCCAGCAGGCGAGCCGCGCGCCACCGATGAGACCGCTGCAAACGCTCGCAAGCGTGCGCTAGATATCGTCGGGCGGGCTGTCCGCCCCATCCACAGCCCCCGCTTCCCGATCCTCGCTCACCACATTGCGGCCGTAGAGCTCAGACAGATGACGCAGGCGGACGGCGTGGCCATGCGTCAGGGCGCCGGCCGTCAGCCGCCAGGCCCAGTTGCCATGGGGGCGGCCGGGGAAGTTCATTCGGGCCTCGCCGCCCAGCGCCAGTACGTCCTGTACCGGGATGATGGCCATCTCTGCCACCGAGGCCAGCGCAGCCCGGATGAAGTCCCAGGCGATGTCATGGCCATCAATGCCAAAGTAGCGGCGGACGTGATCGCGGGTCTTCTCTGGCTGGCTGTGGTACCACCCGACGGTCGTATCGTTGTCATGGGTGCCGGTGTAGGTCACCGTTGCGGCGGCGTGGTTGTGGGGCAGGTACAGGTTCTCCGGGCCACCGCCAAAGGCAAACTGCAGCACGCGCATCCCGGGGAACCCCAGCTCCAGGCGTAGCGCCTCCACCTTGGGGGTAATCAGCCCCAGATCCTCGGCGATGATCGGGAAATCACCCAGCGCCGCACGGACAGCGGCGAACAGCGCGCGCCCCGGCGTCTCGACCCACTTCCCCTTGACCGCTGTCTCCTCCTGCGCCGGAATGTGCCACGATGCCTGGAAGCCGCGGAAGTGATCCACGCGGACGATGTCCACGGTGGCCAGCAGCGCGCGAAAGCGCTCCACCCACCAGCCGAATCCCTGCTGCTCCAGCACGTCCCAGCGGTACAAGGGGTTGCCCCAGCGCTGGCCGGTGCGCGAGAAGGCGTCCGGTGGCACGCCGGCGACAATGGTAGGCTGCCCCCGCGCATCCAGGTGGAACAGGTCCTGCCGCGCCCACACATCGGCGCTGTCGTGCGCGACGAAGATCGGAACGTCACCGATGATGCGGACGCCCTGCTCGTTGGCATACGTGCGCAGCGCGCCCCACTGGCGGAAGAATGCCCATTGGGCGAAGGCGTGCACGTCTATCTCATGCGCGAGGGCGGCACGCGCCTTGGCCAGCGCCTCCCCCTCCCGCCGCACCAGTTCCGGTGGCCAGGAGGTCCACTCGCGGCCGCCGTGCTGGTCGCGCAGCGCCATGAACAGCGCGTAGTCCGGCAGCCAGCTCTGTTCCCGCTCGATAAAGTCTGCCAGCTGCTGCCGCCCGGCGGCGTCCGACCGCAGCCGGTGGCAGGCCCGCCGCAGCCGCTCGCCCTTGAACGCCTCCGCGCCGGCGAAATCGGCCGGGGATGGCTTACCGTCCGCTGCGCCCGCGAGATCCGCCGCCGTCAGCAGGCCATCGGCAGCCAATGCCTCCAGCGATATCAGCAGGGGATTGCCGGCAAAGGCCGAGCGGGCAGCATATGGCGATTCGCCGTAGCCCGGCGGGCCAAGCGGCATGATCTGCCACAGGTTCTGGCCGGCCTCAGCGAGGAAGTCCACGAAGCGTCGGGCATCCGGGCCCAGATCGCCGCAACCATGACCACCGGGCAAGGAGGTGGGATGCAGCAGCAGGCCGCTGCTCCTCTGGGGACGCTGTGGGGAGATAGCCGTCACGGGGAGCCCCTCCGCGTTCCGCGCGTTACCGGTTCAGTCTACTGTCTCCAGCAGCGCCACCGGGAAGGTGGCCAGCACCTGTCCGGCTGCCAGCGCCACCCGCCCGCCTGCGCTGACCGGCTCGATCTCGGCTCCGGTCAACCGATCCCGGAACCGCGTCCCCGGAACCCCCGCAGGCAAGAGCAGTATCGTCTCGCCCCAGACAGCTTCGCCCACCGGCAACCCATCCGGCTCGCGCGCCAGCCGGGCGCAGATCCGCGGCGCGACGGCGATGGCGGCGTCATTCCCCAGCACGCGGGCGAAGGCGCACAGGTGGTCGCGGCGGATGCCCTCCGCCTCCAGCGGGCGGTAGGCGCCTT
Source organism: Chloroflexota bacterium (assembly GCA_963170165.1). GTDB lineage: Bacteria > Chloroflexota > Dehalococcoidia > CAUJGQ01 > CAUJGQ01 > CAUJGQ01. The sequence continues at coordinate 48,097 of CAUJGQ010000096.1, forward strand.
CCAGGAACAGCGCCGGCCGCTCCTGGCGTAGGGTCAGGGTGCGATGGGTGAGATAGAGCTTCACCCAGCCATCCGGCCAGGCCGCCAGCAGCCCGGCCGCCCGCGCTGCCCGCTCGGCCTCGGCGGGAACTGCCAGCGCGGCCAGCGCCTCAGCGCGGGCGGCGAAATCCACCGGGCGGCGATTGTCCGGGTCCACCAGCGATAGGTTCCACAGCTCGCTGCCCTGGTAGATATCCGGCACACCGGGGGCCGTCAGCCGCAACAGCGTCTGCGCCAGCGAGTTAACCATTCCGGCACGGGCGATACGCCGCTGAAAGGGCAGGAAGTCACGCACAAAGGGATTCGCCTCACCGCCCTGAAGGATCGCGGCAACGAACGTCTGCACCGCGGCATCGTACGGGCTAATGGGGTTGATCCAGCTAGTGTTGACCTTCGCCTCCTTGACGGCCTTGAGCAGATATGCCTGCACCCGCTCGATGAACGCCGGCAGTTCCTCAGCGGACAGCCCCTCGGCCGGCCAGGCGCCGATCAAGGTCTGGTACAGCAGGTACTCCTCGTTGGCGTCCGGCGCGCGGCCGCCATCGGTCTCCGGCTTGTGGCGGCGGTTGAGCCTCCGCCAGCGGGTAACGGCCGAGCGCCACTCACGCGGCAACTCCGACAGCACATTGATGCGGGCGCGGGCATCCTCACCGCGCTTGGTGTCGTGCGTCGAGCTTGCCGTCATGGCATACGGCCAGCGCGCCTGCCGCTCGGCATTGGCGCGATGGAACGCCGGCGCCGAGACGCCGAACTGATCGGGATCGCCGCCGACCTCGTTCAGCGACACCAGCCGGTGATAGCGGTAGAAGGCGGTGTCCTCCACCCCCTTGGCCATCACCGGCCCGGTGTACTGCTGGAATTTCATCACGAATTCCAGGCGCGCCCGGCGGTCCTCCTCGGTCTCGTCTTCGGCAGCGATCAGCAGCAGCGTGTCGCGCACGTAGTCGAACACTGATGCATCCATCGCCGGGTTGCGTCTGCTGGCCCGCGCAACCGCAGTGTCGATGCGGCCGCGATCGTGCGAGTTGACGATCCCATCGCTGCCGATATAGGTGCGGTAGACGGGAAAGGCCGCTACCACCTCCCGCAGGGCATCGGTGAGGTTGTTCACAGTGAAGTCACGCGTACGCCGGTTACGTCCTGCCAGCCGGGCAAGCTGCTCGCCCAGCACGTTCAGCTCGCTGGCCATCGAGGTATCCATGATCAGGCGCTTGGCGTGGTAGGCGATATCCCGAAAGCTCTCGCGCTTGCCGGTAAACCGGCCGTAGATGTCATCAAACGCCCGGCGGCTGCCGCTATCGATGAACAAGCCGTTGACCAGGACCGCCATGTCGTAACCGGTGGTGCCGCTCACCGCCCAGGTGTCTGGCAGCTGCTCCCCTGGCTCGAGGATCTTCTCCGCCACCACCCACAGTGGCCGCGCGGGCGGTGGCGTGTCGCCGGCGCCCTGGCGCAGCCGCTCTGCGAGTCTCTCCACCAGCTGTGCCTGCGTCTCCTCGCGCTGCTCCAACGGCACGCTCGCGCCGAACCGTGCCAGCAAGTAGGCCGCCTGCAGGCGTAGGGTGTACTCCGCCGGATCCCACAGGCCGTCGATGTGGTCAATCCGCAGGCCGGTCAGCGCACCCGAAGCCAGCAGGTCCAGCACCAGCCGGTGACTGTCAGCAAAGACGGCGGGTTGCTCCGCCCGGATTGCGGCCAGCTCGTTTATCTCGAAGAACCGCCGGTAGTTGATCTCTTCAGCCGCCACCCGCCAGAAGCTCAGCCGGTAGGCCTGCGCCTCGATCAGCGCGTCCATCAGGTCGAAGGAACGCGTCTCACCCGGACGGCCAGCATAGGCGGTCAGCGTCCCGGCAATCGCGCGCTGTACCGCCGGTGTATCTGCGTAGAGGGTGCCAAGGCGGCGCTTGATGATGTCCTTCTCGCGGTTGCGCTCCTCCAGCCGTTCCGGCGCCGTCTCGTCACGCGCGGGGAGATTCGTTGCGGCGGTGATGATGCTCTGCAGTTCCAGTACCGCCGGGTGTTCGGCACCCAGTTCTGCCAGGACGCCCTCCAGGCCAAAACGCAGCAGTCCGGCATAGGAGCGCGGATCTACGGGCAGCCGGTGATCCCAGTAGGAGATGAAAAACGCGCCGCCCTCGAAGCTGAGGAGCAGTTCGCCCCGCTCCAGCACCTTGCCATAATGGTCACCCAGCAGCGGCAGCAGCACCTTGCCGCTGTACTCGCGGCGGAGGGGGCGCCAGGAGATGTCAAATGCCTCGGCGCGGCGGGCGGCGGGCCCGTTCTCCAGCACATCCATCCACCAAGGATTGGTGGAGCCGATGCCCATGTGGTTGGGCACGATGTCCAGCACCTGGCCCAGCCCGCAGCGGCGCAACGCCGCCACCATCCGGCGGTAGGCGCGTTCGCTGCCGGCGGTCGGGTTGAGACGGGAGTGGTCGGTGACATCGTATCCGTGCGCGCTATCCGGACGCGCCATCAGGTATGGCGACGCGTAAAGATCGGAGACGCCCAGCGCCTGGAGATATGGCGCCAGCAACGCCGCGTCACCAAAACCGAAGCCGGCGTTGAACTGGACGCGGTAGGTGGCAAGAGGGATACGCAGGCGGGCGTCGCCGGTGGCAAGCAGGCGCCGCGCGGGCGCCCGCTCCGGGACGGCCGCCGTGCGGGCGGCGTCGGGCGCGCCGGCAACCGGTACTGACACAGGGGCCTCCCAGCGCCGGACGGGACGGCGGGTCATCCTACCGTAGCGGGCAAGCGGGCATGGCCGCATCCTCCGGCCGGGTGAGCCCGCTTCGCTCTCACACCTGCTCGCCCGCTGCGTTACCCTGTCCCCAGCGGAACGGACAGCCCATGCAGGGGAAGGAGCCGCGCATGACGGCCGCAGCCGGTTATGCCACCCAAATTCCAGAGGAGCGCTGGCAGGCAGCCAAGACCTACGAGCAGTACATCGCTTCCATCACCGTCAACCAGGCAAAGTTCGCAGACAACCTGGCCAAGACGTCGGTGCCGGATGAGCTGGCAGAGCGGCTGCGGGCGCGTTCTGCCCAGGCCGGCGGGCCGCGGCGGCTGCTCGTCATCGGTGAGGACTGGTGCCCGGATGTCTATCGCGGCCTGCCCGTGGCCGCGCGTATCGCCGCCGCGGCCGGTTGGGAACTACGCGTGCTGGAACGCGACCAGCACATGGACGTGATGGACGTGTTCAAGAACGGTGAATTCCTGTCCATCCCGGTGTACGTTTTTCTGACTGAGGACAACCGGCCGCTGGCCACGTGGATCGAGCGGCCCAAGCTGGCCAATGACCAGATGCGCGAGGCGCTCGGCCCGGTCTTCGGCCCCTCCGGTCAGCGCCAGCTGATGGAGAAGCTCGGCCGCGAGCCCACGGAGGAGGAGAAGGCCGCCGCCCGCGCCGAAGCTCAGGCGCGCTACGACGCATTTCAGGCCACCAGCCCCTATTGGGCAGGCTGGCGCGACGCCACCATTCGCGAGGTCGTTGAGTTGTTGGGAGCGTAAGCGGCGCCGGCCTGCCTGCAGGCTGCCCCCGTGAGAGGAGCGAGTGATGAAGGTCGAAGCTGGTATTCCGACGAACAACCTCAAGGCGATCCCCGAGGTGATCCAGAAGCTGGAGCGGGCCGGCTACGACGGCGTGAGCACCCCGGAGATCAAGAACGATCCGTTCCTGCCAATCGCGGTAGCGGCGGTTCATAGCGAGCGTATCGGCCTGGCCACCTCTGCGGCCATCGCCTTTCCCCGTAGCCCGATGATCACAGCGATGATGGCGTGGGACCTGCAGCGCGCCTCGAACGGCCGCTTCATGCTCGGGCTGGCAACCCAGGTTAAAGGCCACAATCAGCGCCGGTTCTCCACGCCGTGGGTCGCCCCAGCCCAGCCGCGGATGCGGGACTATGTCGGCGCCGTGCGGGCGATCTGGGCAGCATGGCAGGACGGCGCCCCGCTCCAATACACCGGGAAGTTCTACACCCACACGCTGATGACGCCGGAGTTCAACCCCGGCCCGGTGCCCGGCGGCGCGCCCAAGATCACCATCACCGCCGTGGGGCCGTACATGGCCCGCCTGGCTGGTGAGGTGGCGGATGGCGTGCGCATGCACGGCTTCTGCACGGCAAAGTACATCCAGGATGTGATCCTGCCGGAACTGCGTATCGGCGCCGAGCGGGCCGGGCGCGACCCCAGCACGCTGGAGGTCTCCGGCGGTGGCTTCGTCGTCACCGGTGCGACAGCGGCCGAGGTGGAGCAGGCGCGCGAGGCGGCGCGCACCCGCGTCTCGTTCTATGGCTCCACCCGTACCTATCACGGCGTGTTCGAGGCGCACGGCTGGACGGAGATCGGCCCGCGCCTGCACGAGATGTCACTCAAGGGCCAGTGGGACAAGATGCCCGCCGTGGTGCCGGATGATGTACTCGACGCCTTCGTCATTGCCGGGACGTACGACGAAATCGCCGCCCGTATCCGCGAGCGCTTCTCCGGCATCTGCACCCGTGTCGGCCTGTCCTTGCCGCTGCGCACGCCCGAGGACGAGGAACGCGCCACTGCCCTGATCCGCGACCTCCACGCCGACCCAGTGGCGGCAGACTAGCCGAGGAGTCCCCCGTGACCTACGAGATGATCCTGATTGAAGACCGCGACCGGGTGCGGACCATCACGCTCAACCGGCCGGAGAAGCTCAACGCGCTGGTGGACCAGCTCGCCAACGAGATGATCGCCGCCATCGAGGAGGCCGACCGCGATGAAGGCGTCAACGTGATTGTGATCACCGGCGCCGGCCGCGGTTTCTGCGCCGGGCTGGACCTCAGCGCCCGCCTGTCACGGCCGGAACCCCGGCGCGAACCGAGCCGGTGGGAGCGGCTAGATGACACCGGCTGAGTAGGCCGCCAAGCGCTGGTGATCACCGGCGCGTCGAAGCCGGTAATCGCGGCCATCAACGGCCCCGCCGTAGGTGCAGGGCTGTCCATCGCCCTGGCGGCAGACATCCGCCTGATCGCGGCCTCAGCCCGGCTCACCACCGGCTACGCCCGGCGCGGTCTTTCGCCGGATGGCGGCATGAGCTACTTCCTCCCACGGATCGTGGGCGCCACCCGCGCGGCTGACCTGATCCTCACCGGCCGGGATATCACCGCCGAGGAGGTCGTGCAGTTCGGCATCGCCGTCGCGGCCTTCGATGACGCTACCTTTCGGGAGGAAGCCCAGGCATATGCCGCCCGGCTGGCGGCCAACGCCCCCACCGGCATGACCTACAGCAAGCGATTGCTGGCCGCCTCCCCGGAACACAGCCTAGAAACACAGCTCAAGCTGGAACTGACGCTGATCCGCCGCGCCTTCGAGACTGAGGACGTCATGGAAGCGCTCCGCGCCTTCCAGGAGAAGCGTCAGCCGGTGTTTGAGGGGAGGTAGACAGAGGCTGGTTGGAGACAGGGGTGCGCGGGCCACTGTTGCGCCGGCTGCCTTCCTGCTGTGACCGAAGGGAGCACTGCATGAGCCGGTTGCCGCCGCCGCGACGAGAGGATTTGCCCGAGGAAGGACAGCGGGTGTGGGACCAGATCTCCGGGCCGCGTGGCGGGATGGGCGCCATCGGGCCATACGGCATCCTGGTCCGGCATCCGGCGCTGGCGGAGCGGGTCGAGGCGCTGGGCCGGTTGCTGCGCTTCGGCGGCACGCTGCCGGGGGCCGACCGCGAACTGGCGATCCTCACTGCCGGTCGAGAACTGGGCGCCCGCTTTGAGTGGTATGCGCACGAGCCCATCGCCCGGCGGGAAGGCACGCGCCCCGAAGCTATCGCCGCCGTGCGCGACCGGACGCCGCTCGATGCGCTCGCCCCGCGCGAGCAGATCGTCATCGCCTGCGTGCGCGCGCTGTACCGGGACCGCGCGTTACCCGATGGGCTGTATGCACAGGCGGTGGCCGCGCTGGGCGAGACCGGCGTGATCGAACTGGTGACGCTGGCCGGCTACTACGGCCTGATTGGCTTCGTGCTGCTCGGATTCGGCGTGGAGCCGCCGGAGGGCAGCGCGACGTTCTAACGCTGCCGACATTCTGGGACGCAACACAGGCCCGCCCCGCACCCGAGTGCGCAGAGCGAGCCCATGCCGTCGCCGTCGCAACACGGTTACTCGCTGATGGTGTCGCCGCGCTCGGCGTCTTCGCCGACCTTGAGCACGGTGCCGGCGGGTAGCCCGGCCCCTTCCTGGTAGCCAGCCCAGTCCGGGTTGTCGTCGATAATGCGCTGTCGCTGGACGGCGTCCCCATAGAAGAACGCCGCAATCACCTCCAGCGTGTCGCCGGGCTTGCTGATGTATTCACGCTCTGTGCCGGTTCCGCGGGCGGTCCCCCACAGTTCCTGGTCCTGCACGTACGCCATGGTTCGTGCCCTTTCTGGACGTGCTACTTGCCTGCCAGCGCGGCGATCGCCACTGCCGCCACGATGAACTTGTTGCGCCCCAGATCACCGATGGTCTTGACGCGGAACGCCTGCATCAATGCAGCGGCATCGGCGGCGGAGACGCCGGAGAGGGCATCAACCGGGGCGTTTGCCAGCTCCGCAAAGTCCATCCCCTCGTACGCCTTGTCGAGCAACTTGGACAGGTCTGCCATGGTGCGGGTTCTCCTTGTTGTATGTCCTGAGCCAAAGCATACCGCAGCCATGCGCACCTGGACTACCGTACCCGGCAATCAACCATCCGTCTGGCAGCTATACCTCACACCTGGCGCCGCCCTGGCCGCCGGCGCCTGTGGGGACAGCACGAAGCGGTATAGGCAGCCACGCGGGCGGCCACGTACGCTGGGAGCGAGCCCCGTAACGGTGAGGTCTTTTTGCCGAAAGGATTGAGTAATGGAAGATTCATCTTCACCCCTACACCGGGATCAGACACCGGTGCTTGTGTTGCTTGATTGGAGCGCCGGCTCGGCGGGCGAAGGCGGCCTCAGCCCGGCGGCATTGCTGGCCGTGGCGCGCCGCTACGGAGCGCTGGCGCAGGTGCGGGTCTACGCCGGCCGGCCAGATAGCGTGCCGGCCGGCGCCGTCGCGCAGCTCCACGCCGCTGGGATGGCAGTGATGCTCACGCCCTCGCCGGCCGTTCAGATGGCGGTAGACGCGCTGCAATGTGCCCGGCCCGATAGCGTTGTGGTGCTCGTGGCGTCCTGGCTGAGCGTTGTCCCCTTGGTCCCCGCCCTTGCTGGGCGCGGCGTTACCGTCATCCTTGCCTCGCCGGACACGCTGCCAGAGGGCGGCCTGCTCCCGGCCGGCTTACATGCCGTGGTGCCCTGGCGGGAGATTATTGAGAGCGTGCCGGAGGTTCGTGCACCGGCAACGTCGACACCACCCGCCATCAACGGGGCAGCTCCTGCACCCACTTGGCCGGCGTTCGGTTGGCAACCACCCAGTGACAGTAGCCATACCCGCACTCTGGAGCGCCACATCCGCGACTTACAGCAGGTGCTGGAGCAGGCGGGCGAGCCGCCATCCGGCGCTCTCGATGACGCCGCCTGTCGTATCGAGGCAGGGGTGCTGCGCGATCTGACCGAAGACATCGATGGCCGGTGGGGCGAGCTGCCCGCCGATCAGCAGCGGGCGCTGCTGGGAATGTGTGCAGCGCGCATCAAGCATCTACAAGGTCAGAACGTCGTCGCCGCTGATGACGATCTTTCCTCCCGGCTGACCCGCACCTTTGGCATCCTCACCCGCTTCTCCAAGGAGTACATGCCGGGGGCGGTCCACGGGCTAGCGCGCGTGCACCAGCCCCGTCACGACTCCTGGGCCAGCGACGCGCATGAGTACTACTCCTCCCTGTGCAAGCAGGCCGGGATGGTGACCGACCCCGACGCCGTGCGAGCGCGGCTGCTGGCGGAGCTGGCAGAGGCCGTAGCGATGTGGAGCGCAGCACTGCCAGAGGAACGGACGGTGCCCTCCGCCGAGGTCGCCGAACGGGTGCGTGCCTGCTTTCGGTCTGGTATGGGCCGCACCGACGCCGAGATCGTCCGCATTGTCGCCCCGGCCGCCCGCGAATTGCGCGCGACGGACTTCAAGTCGCTGCGCGAAGCGGTCAAACAACTGGAGCGGGCGCCGGCTCCGCAGGCTCCGGAGGCGGACGGAGCTATGCCGGTGTGCTCGCATCCCGACTGTGTCCGGCTGGCGGGCGCGCGCTCGACGCCCGGGACTGCGATGGTGGAGGTCGAACCGGGCGAGTGCGAGGTGTGCGAGAACTCCAACGACCGGCGGGCGATGCTGCTGATGGCCGATACGCTCCATCGCAACAACCTGGAACGGCTACTAGTCGTCGGCGGCTCACCGGCGAAACGCACCCTACTTGAGCAGACACTCGGTGACGAGGGGCTGCAACTGCGTTGTGTGGACGGGACCGGCCACTCCAACACGCGTGAGGCCGTGAACAATCTCAACTGGTGTCAGGTGGCGGTGATTTGGGGTGGCACCGAACTGGACCACAAGACCTCGGATCTGTACACCGACAACCTTCCTCCACACGTGCTGGCCGTGACGCTGGCGCGGCGCGGTATCGAGGCGCTGTGCCGCGAAGTGATTGCCCGCGCGGAGGGGTGACGGCCGGCCGGCGGGCTCCCGTGGCCACGCCGGCCGGCTGCACGGCGATCAGTCCAGCAGCCGCACGCAGTCCCAATCGCTGATGGCGGTGGCGCTACGCTCCATCATTGCCCGCGCCAGTGCGTGGCCACGCTCGTTCGCCAGATCACCCAGACCGCCACCCATGACCGGGTAGGCGAAGCAGAACAGCAGCGTCCAGCGGTAGTCCTCCATCAGTTGCTCCATCGAGTAATCCGTCACACCTCCGGCGCGCAACTGCTCGTGGTACCGCCGCAACAAGTCACGCTCGTGCGTCGCGCGCATCGCCGGGTCCATGCTCTGGCTGAGGAAGTACCCGATATCGTAGGTTCCCACGCCGCGGATGGCGATCTGCCAATCCACCAGTGCCACCGGCGGCTGAGACGGCGCAACCGCGAAGAAGAAGTTGTCCATGCGCGAATCGCCATGACAGACGGTGCGCGGACCGCTGGCGAAGCGGGTGAGGATGTCGTAGAAGCGGCTACCCAGCCGCTCGCCCATTGACACCATGACGGCGGGAAGGGCATGGCCGAAGCGTTCAATGAACGGACCCCAGGCCAGCGGATAGAGCGCCAGCCCGGCCATGTTGGTCTCGGAGTTGGAGACCGGCATCCATGCCAGCGATTCCAGTGCCGGCCGGTTCCACCAGGAGGAGTGCAGCGTCGCCAGCGTGTCAATCACGATGCGCGCGTCTTCCAGGGAGCAGCCGGCAAGTTGATCACCGATGCGGCGCTCGCCCAGGTCCTCCATCAGAATCACGAAGTCATCAGGCTCAGGGTCATAGGCGCCGTAATACAGCGCCGGTACCCCGACGTTCAGCCGCTCCGACACTTCCTGATAGCAGCGCACCTCGCGCTCATAGAACCGGAACAGCCGCACCATGCCGCGCGTCTGCGCCACATCGGTCGGAAACTTGGCAATCAGCGTGCGGGGCGCCTCCGCGACAGGCTGGTCATACTCCAGCGTCAGCCGCGCCAGGTGGCAGAGAATCCCGGCTCCCGCTCCTACGGGCTCCGCCTGGACCGCGCGCACCCGCGCCCCTCCAACGCGCTCGCCGAGAGCAGCGGTCAGCCACTCCGGTGTGAACGCATCCAGTGTCAACGGAATCGAAGCCGCAACCATTCCCCACGTTCCTCCCCCGGCACTCCGGCTTGGGCCGGCGCCGTGCCCAGCAGTATACGGACGCCGGAGGTGTGGTGATCAGGCAGGTAGATCGTGGTGGGCACGCAGCCGATCCGCGATCCGCCGGGCGATGGCGGCGCAGGTGGCATCGGGCGCCGAGGCGGGCAACGAGAAGATAGCGGGGCCGCGGGCGCCGGCCGGTATTTCGGCGCGGCGGGGGATGACGTGAAAGTGCACGTGGGTGACCGCCTCGGCCAGCAGCACGCTGTAAACGCGCTCGGCGCCGGTCTCCATCTCCAGCACCGCGGTGAGGCGGACGAGCAGCGGCCCCAGTTCCGCCGCCTCGTGCGGGCTCAGCTCAGCCAGTGACCGTACATGCCGCAGTGGCTTGAGGATCAGCCAGCCAGGCACCACCGCTGGGGCAAGCTGGTGCTCCACCCGCCACAGGCCATCGTCGTAGATGACCCCGCCCGGCGCCGTGACGTCGCCGCGGTTGGCGCGGCATGCCAGACAATCCGCAGGCATCTCCGGCCCCTCAATCGCGGCGCGCGGGGCGGCGCTGGTTGGCCAGCAACGCGTGCATGGTCCCGCCGATGGGACCCAGGTGGTCGTACAGCGTCGTGGTGGCGACGCCTAATCCAACGGGCTCCGTGACGCGCTGCGCCTGCATTCCTACCCACTCGCCATCCGGCAGGCGATGAAGGTAGAGAGTGATGTCAGCGTTGATGTAGCCCTGCCCGCCCGGCCGGCCAATGTTGGCGAAGGCGTTGCCGAAGTCCGATACGGCAGCGGCGCGCACCAGCGGGCTGGTCGGCTCTCCGGCCACCAGCGGCACCGGGATACGGATCCAGGCCATATTGGGGCCGTGCTCGTAGGGGCGGTTGACCCAGCGGACTTCGATGGTGGTGTGGAACCCGGACGGCACGTGCTCCGGCGGCCCCTCCATCCGGCGCATTCCCCCACCCATGCTGGAGGTGGCCAGCCCCTCCGGCCCGGGCGGCATCGCCCGTCCCTCGTGCGGGTCCGCCTGCGCCTCGCTCTTGCGCAGCAACACCGCCGTCGCCCGGCTCACCTCCACGTCATCGGCGAATAGGCCTGCCTGGACGGCGTGGATACGGTTGCCCTCGCGCACCGTCTCCGCGCGCACCTCCAGCGGCTGCATCGGCACCGGGCGGAACAGATCAATCGTCAGGCGGGTGACGGCGAAGGTGGGGTCCGGTACATGGTGCTCAATCGCACGCGCTAGCAACCCGGCGGGCGGACCGCCGTGCAGCAGGCCCGGCCCCCACGGGCTGCCTGCCCGCTTGGTCGGCACGAACCGGCCCCCGTCCGGCACAAAGATCGCATCCTCCGCCACACCAGCACCCCCATGCGCCAATGATGAACGGCCCGCCTCGCGGTCACCGTTCATCACTCTCCGTCACTCTACGTGAGGCAAGGACAGAGGGTAAGCCAGGATGCCTGAGGACAGGGCAGCGCACCGCAGACGGCGCGGCAGACAAGAGACCTCCGGCAGGTCATTGCCTGTTGCGGTGCGCTCCGCCTGCTCTCCGGATATCGGGTGCGGGATCATTCCTCAATTATCACGCCGAACGGATAGAGCAGGGCAAGGGCGTCCGGCAGCGACAGCTTGAGGCCACGGATGCGGTTGGCGGTGGGATCGATGACATACGAGCGGGCGTCACGCAGATCAGCGCCCTGCAAGTTGGTGTGGTGGAAGGTGGCGCCCTCGAGTTCCAGCCCGCGCAGGGATGCGCCACGCAGATCGCACTCGGTGAAGTCGGCGTGACGCGCCGTGCCACCGGTCATCGTCAGGTCCCTGAGGCGCATCCCCTGGAAGATACCGTAGTCGAGCACGCAATCCTCGAACGAGAAGGAGAGGAGCGCCTTCGCTGGTTCGGAGCCGCCCAGCTCCGTCCAATTCACGCCGGCCATCTTGCTACGGCGGAAGCGAACGTCGCGCAGGTCCGTATTGGTCAGGCGCGCACCGCTCAGGTCGCACCCCTCAAACCGGCACTCCAGCAGCCGGCTGCGGTGCAGCGTAGCTTCGTTCAGCCGGCAACGCTCGAACAGGCACCCTTCAAACTCGACATGGCTGATGCGCAACCCCGCCAGCATCCGGCCGGAGAGCCGCAAACCTTCATAGCGCTCACCGTCCTTCAGCACGATGCCTTCCGCATCGCTCATGGCGCGGACTCCGGCTCCGGCGGCCAGATAGGCGTGGCGCATCCGCCGCTACAGGTGTGTGACAGATAGGCCAGCTCGCGCAGCACCGCTTCCTGCCCGGGTAGGGCATGCCCCTCGTTCGCCGCACACCACAGCGCCGGCGCGCCGAAGCGATCGGCGATCAGCAACGCCACCCCACCGGCGGTGACACCATAGCGCCGCGCCGTAGCAGCTTCGGGGTCGGCCAGCACCGGGAACGGCAGCGCCAGCGCGTCGCGCAGCTGCTCGGCGCTGCTCACCGAACCGGGGATGATTACCAACGGTTCGGCGTCTGCAAAGGCGTAGTCGCCGTAGTGAGGCAGGATGACGGCAGCGATGTCGCGGCAGGGCGCACAGTCCGGGGCATGCAGAAAGAACAGGGCCACGCTGCGCCGGCCGCGATAGGCGCGCAGCCGCACCGCGCCACCTCCGGCCCGCGCCAGATCAAACGCCGGCACAAGGTTGCCTTCCAGCTGGGGACCTGCCGATGCCTGTGCCGTCATGACCTCACCCCTGATGACGCTGCTCTGATGGTAGCCCGCCCGTGCAACCGGTAGCGATCATCCGATGTGAAGATTGCGTACAATGTTGCGCACCCGCCATGCGGCTGACAAACAGGGAGGACACCATGGCGGCGTTGCTGGAGCGGCTGCACGCGCTGGCGCCGGTACTGACGCGGCGAGAGACAGAAGAGCCGGACGTATATCCGGCCGCGAACATCGCAGACGTTCAGGAGGCAGGTCTGCTGCGGGCGCCGTTCGCACCGGAGCGCGGCGGTGAAGGAGTCTCAGCCGCCGTGGCGGCCGAGGCGGTAGCCCTGCTGGCAGCGGCCTCCCCCTCGCTGGCGCTACTGGCGGCGATGCCGTTGGGGCTGGCGGGTGTGCTGGAGCACGGCGGCGCGGCCGTACCTGAGGAACAGCGGCGGGCCTGGCAGCAGCAGCGCGAGGCCGTGGCAGCCGACTTCCGCGCCGGCCGCATCTACGCCGCCGCCAACTCGGAGAAGGGCGCCGGTGGCTCGCTGGCTGCGACCAAGACAGTGGCGACCCGTGCGCCAGACGGAAGCCTTCACCTGACCGGCGAAAAGATATTGGGCTCCTTTGGGCGGCACGCGGATGTGTTCTTCTCCACGGCGAAGGTAGACGCTCGCGATCTCCCCGGAGCAGGCATCGTCGAGTTCTTCCTGATGCCGGTGGACCAGCCAGGGGTAGTGGTGCTGGACGACTGGGACGGTTTCGGGATGCGCTCAACCGAAAGCCAGACCGTACTGCTGAACGACGCAGCAGCTACCGGGGTACTGGGCTTTCCGGGGTTCATTGATCACGTACAGCCCACGACGTATTGGTACCTGCTGTTCGCGGCGATTCCGCTGGGGTGCGCGGCGGCGGTATTGCACGCGCTGGCGACACCGGCACCGGCATCGGCAGCGCTGCGGCTGCGCTTCTCCGAGGCGCTGATGCGTTACGAGTCACTGCGCGCCTATCTGCTGGAGACCGCCACCGCCTGGCATCCCGCCGGCGATGACGCGGCCTACCGTGCCCGGGTGCTCCGCACCAAGACGTTCGTCGCACAGGAGTCGGTGAAACTCTGCGCCGAACTGTTCGCCCTGGCCGGTGGGCGGCACTACCGGCGGACCGACCCGGTGGCGCGGTCGCTGGCCGGGTCGTTTGCGGGGACGGCGCTGCGCCCGCCGCTGCCGCTCGGCCTGGAGAGCCTGATCGAGAACTTCGGGCTGGGCGATCTTGGTAGCTGATCGCCAGGTAGCAGAACCCCCTCGCCGCGGTGTGCAGGGCGTCTCTCACGACCAGCGGGGCTAACCAGGATGATGCATGAGTGGCCAACGGGCCCCAGCGTGACGCGCAGCAATCACCGGCTGGCATGCCGGGGTTTGCGGCAATCCGGACCCTGCCGGGGTGGCACTGGGCATGAAGGATGGCCGCATGGGGGTGAGGGCTCAGCCACTGGCGCCCCCTCACCCGCTGGCGGGCGAGGGGACAGGGGTGAGGGCCAGCCTGCCGCGGCCGCCGATGATTGATCCGGACTAGCGGAAGCGCGGCATGACCGTCTCCGCGAACAGCTTCGCCCCGACGCGCGTATCCCGGCCGAAGAACTCCAGCACGAAGTGGGTGCAGCCCAGGTCGATATGCCGTTGGATGCGCTCAGCGACCATATCCGGCGTGCCGGCAAGCGACAGCGGGCCACGCACGTTGCCCATATGCCCGCCGAACAGCTTCTCGGCACGCTGCAGGGCAGGCTCCACCTCGGCGTCGTTCTCAACGATCAGCACCATCGCCTGCTGCGATACGCGGATGCTGTCCGGGTCGCGGCCCGTGTCCTTGCAGTGCTGGCGTAGCACCGACACCTTATGCTCCAGCCGCGCCTGATGGCCGGCGAGGTTGTTCCAGATGTCGGCGTAGCGGGCGGCGATGCGCATCGTCACCTTCTCACCGGAGCCGCCGATCAGTAGCGGCGGGCGGCGCACCGGCGGCGGAGAGATCGTCAGATTCTCCGTCCGGTAGTGCTTGCCCGCAAAGGTGACGCCGGGCTCCGTCCACAGCTTGGTCATCAGCGCCGCCGCCTCGCCAAGGCGCTGGAGACGGACCTTTGTTTCCGGGAAGTCAAAGCCGTAGGAGACGAACTCCTGCCGCATCCAGCCGGCGCCAATGCCCGGTGTCACCCGGCCGCCGGTGATGCGGTCCAGCGTGGCGATCACCTTCGCGAGATAGGCGGGGTTGCGGAAGCCGGGGGGCGTCACCAGCGTGCCCAGCTCCACTCGCTCGGTCACGGCGCCGAGGGCGGTGAGCAGCGTCCATGACTCGAGGATAGGGATCTCGGGGCGGGGCACGCCCAGCAGGTGGTCGCACGCCCACAGCGAATCAAACCCCAGCCGCTCAAACTCCTGTCCAGCCTCTTTGGACTCCTCCCAGGTGCGGCTGATCTGAGGAATGGTGACGCCGAAATGCACCGGCACGCCCATGGCTGCCCTCCCTATAGCATCGTCCGTGCCATTATGAGTGATTGGCGCGCAAGGGACAGGGCCGGCCGGCGGCTACATGCCAAGATGCTGGGGCACATCGACCACGACCGTGTCGCGGCGGAACAACAGCGCTGCCTTGAGGCGCAGCGCATCCTGATTGTGCAACAGCGTCTGCCACCAGCGCCGCGGCACGAACTCCGGTAGCACCACGGTGATAGTGGTTCCCGGATTCCTGCTCTCGATCAGATCCATGTAACGTAGCAGCGGCTCGGTGAATGACCGGTACGGCGACTCAATCACCACCAGCGGCACATCGCCCGCCCACCGCTCCCACTGCCGGCGCAGGCCGTCCGCGGCGCGTGGCTCGTCCGTGATGTGGACGGCCGTGACCCGCGTCGCGATTGAGCAGGCATAGGCCAGCGCCCGTACCACCGGCTTGTTCAGTGATCGCACGGGCACAATCACGGTCGGGGCGTGCCCGGTCAGCACCAGCGGCTCATCCAGGGTGGGTAGCGCCATCTCCCGATCAACGGCATCGTAGTGCCGCCGGATCAGCCGGAAGCACAGTACCAGCACCACGCCGATCAGTAGCGACATCCACGCGCCATGAGTGAACTTGGTCAGCGTGATGATCAGCGCGACGATCACTGTCGCCACGGCGCCGGTGGCGTTGATTGCGAGTGACCGCCGCCAGCCCCGACCGCGCTCGCGCAGCCAGTGACGCACCATTCCAGATTGCGACAGCGTGAATGATACGAACACACCGATCGCATACAGCGGGATCAGCCGTGTTACGTCGCCACCAAAGCCGGTCAGAATCGCGATGGCGGCCGCACCCAGAACGATGATGCCGTTCGAATACGCCAGCCGGTCGCCGCGAAAGGCGAACTGCCGCGGCATGTAGCCATCCTTGGCCAGCAGCGATGCCAGCCGCGGGAAGTCCGCGAAGGCAGTATTGGCAGCCAGCAGCAGAATCATGGCGGTGGCGCCCTGCCACATGAAGTAGAAGAGGTTCTCGCCGCCAAACACCTCCCGCCCCAACTGCGAGACGATCGTCTGTCCCGGCTCCTCGCGCAGTCCGTACTGGTTGGCGAGCAGCACCGTTCCAAAGAACAACGTTCCGAGAATCACCGCCATCCACGCGAGGGTGACCGAGGCGTTCCGGGCCTCGGGTGGCTTGAAGGCTGGCACGCCGTTGGAGATCGCTTCTACACCTGTGAGCGCGGCGCAGCCGGAGGAGAACGCCCGCAGAATGAGGAAGAGCCCCAGCCCCTGACTGGCAGCGTGCATCTCCTCATAGGCCACAGGCTGGATGCCGCCGGTCAGATAGCGGATCGCACCCACGACGAGCAGTGCCACGCCCATCAGGATGAATGCATAAGTCGGTACGGCAAAGATCGTCCCGGAGTCACGCACGCCGCGCAGGTTGAGCAGCGTCACCACCACAATGGCGGCAATGCCCATCGGAATGCGGTACCCGGCTGAATCAGGAACGGCAGCGATGATGGCCGCGACACCCGCGGCGACCGAGACGGAGACGGTGAGGATATAGTCCACCAGCAACGCCCCGGCCGCCGCCTGACCAGGCAGATTGCCAAGATTCTCGTGGGCGACGATGTACGCGCCGCCACCGTTGGGGTAGGCGCGGATGGTCTGCTGGTACGAGACCGCGACGATAGCCAGCAGCGCCACGATCGCCGCCGCGATTGGGATCGCCAGCCCCAGATGACCGGTGCCGGCCAGCATCAGGATAATAATGATCTCACCACCGGCATACGCCGAGGAGGAAACGGCATCGGATGAGAAGACGGCCAGCGCCTTCAGCTTCGATAGCCGCTCATGCGCCAGCCGCGTCGAGGAGAGTGGCGCGCCCACGAGCACACCCTTGACCTGTCCGGCGAGTGCGGCCACGCCGCTGCGCGGCCGGGACGCCTCCTGGGTCGCTTCCAGGACACCGCCAGAACGGCGCCGGAACCCATCGCGCGGCTCAGTCGTCATCACCCGGATATACTGCGACTTCGATTCGCGCCCGTGCATGAGCTCGCCCGGCGCCCGCACGGCATGTGCCGTGGACTGCTCTGGTGGCAAAGCCCGTGGCTCCACCACGACCAGGCGCGGGGAGGTTTCCCCGTTTGCCACCGGCAGCGCCGGCTGCGTCCGGCGCGGCGGGCGAATGACGCGCCGTTCCTGCTGCTGCTCGTCGGTCAAGCTGCTGGGAGTCTCCATCGCTGTCCCCGTTCGGTCCACCGGTGTACCGGCCAGATGTGCTGGTCAGCTCTCATCCATGCTAGGACGGGCACGCCGCGACGGCAGGCAGGACGCATAAGTGCTGCATAAGCGTTTCGGTTGGCGCGTACACCGCGCGATCGGTGGCAATACCACACAGGCAGAAGGAAGCTTCCGGAGGGCAGAGACACGGCAGCGCCTGAGCGCCTGGCCGCTCGCTCAATCGCTCGCAACCAGACAAAACCGGTAGCCAACGCCCGGCTCTGTCTGAATCAGCGCCGGCCGCGCGGGGTCGGCCTCGAGCTTGCGGCGCAGGCCGAGCACTACGTTGCGGAGGTACTGCGCCTCTGTGGCGTACTCCTTCCCCCACACCGCGCGCAGGATGCCGGCGTGCGTCAGTGCCCGGCCGGCATTGGTAGCCAGGTACTTCAGCACGTCGTACTCCTTGGGCGTCAACGCCACCGGCAGATGGTGCAGCGTGACGGCCCGCCGCTCGAAGTCGATGCGGAGCGGCCCGGTTTCAAATACCGGGGCGTCACTGCGGCCGGCACTGCGCCGCAGGGCAACGCGCAGCCGGGCTAGCAGCTCCGCCGCGCCGAAGGGCTTGGTCAGGTAGTCATCGGCGCCCAGGTCGAGCGCCTGTACTTTGATCGGCTCATCACCCTGCGCCGAGAGCACGATGATCGGCACGTCCGAGCGCTGCCGCACCTGCCGGCATACCTCCAGGCCATCGATGCCGGGCAGCATCAGGTCGAGCAGGATGACATCGGGCAGGCGACGAGCGAACTCCGCTAGTGCCGCCTCGCCGGTCGAGACGGGCGCCACGTCATAGCCGCTCCCCGCCAAGGTCAGCCGCAACGAGCGCAGCATGTGCGGCTCATCGTCGACCACCAGCACCCGTGCACCGCTCATTGGCACTGTCCGTCAGTCCTGCCCGCGCCCGCCGGGCTCTCCCGTGGCGCTACGACGCCGGGGCCGCCACCGATCACTGCGCGGCTGATAGGCCGGCGCCGGCGGCAGCGAAGCGGCCGGCACGGGGGCAGGCAGGCGTACGACCACCCTTGCCCCACCGCCGGTCGCTTGCTCAACGAACATGGTGCCCCCGTGCGCCTCGATCAGCCCTTTGCTGATCGCCAGCCCCAGTCCGGTTCCTGGTCTGCGGGCCGCCCCTGATGTGCGATAGAAGGCATCGAACACCCGCTCCCGCTCGGCTGCCGGGATCCCGGGCCCTTCGTCGTTCACCGCAATCTCCACCAGGTCTGCCAGCCGGCGGGCGGTGATGGTGATCGTGGTGTCCGGCGGTGCAAACTTGGCGGCGTTTTCGACCAAGTTGGTGATCACCTGGGAGATCTGCACATAGTCCAGCGGCGCATCACCGGTGCCCGGCGCGATGTCCAGCACCAGATGATGCCGGGGCACCGTGCGGCTGAGCCTGGCAACGGCGGTCTCCAGTAGCTCACCGGCGTCGTAGCGGTCGATGACCGGGTGCAGCGCGCCGCCTTCGATGCGCGACATATCGAGCAGGTTCGACACCAGCCGCGTCAGGCGGTCGGTCTCCTCATCGATAGCCAGCAGGAACTCGCGCACCGTGGCGGGGTCCCATGGCACATCGACCTCCAACAGGCTGGACACCGATGCCTTGATCGCGGCCAGCGGGGACCGGAGATCATGCGAAACGGCCGACAATAGGGCGGATTTGAGCTGATCGGCGGCGGTCAGCGCGCCGGCCCGCGCTGCCTCGTGCCCCAGGCGGTCGCGCTCCACGGCCGCGGCCGCCTCATCCGCGAGCACGGCCAGCAGGCGTGCATCGTCCTGGGCATCGATGCGAGATTGCAGTCTACCCGCCAGGCGAGTCAGTCCGATCACGCGACCTCCCGCGCGCATCGGCACGAAACTGACCGGGGCTGCTCTACCCGCCTGGCCAACAATCCGCGGATTGCGCCGGCTGGGCGACCCGCCCAGCATCGTGATGCTCGCCCGCTCCACGGCGTCACGGGCACAATGAAGCTCGTCCTGGGTCAGCGCAGGGTCCGGCGGCTCGCCGGCGTATGCCGCGCAGATGAAGGTTTCGCCGCTGGTTAGCCAGATCGAACACGAGCGCACGCCAAATACCTGGCTCGTGCGCTCGCACAGGCCGGTCAAGGCGGCCGGCAGATCAACCTCAGCCGCAGTCAGCCGGGCCAGGTCATATAGGATCGACAGCTCATCCACGTGCCGGCGGGCTGCCGCTTCACCGGCACGCGCACGGGCCAGGAGTGTGCTGGTCAGCACTGCCACGAGCAGGAAGACCACCAGCGCGATGGCATCAGATGGATCCTGTACCGTGTAGTGGTGGCGGGGAGGGACGAAGAACCAGTTGAGGCAGACATTGGCCACGATGGAGGCCATCAGCCCGGGGCCGCGTCCCCACCCGGCCGCGATCACCGCGACCGCTGCCAGAAACAGGAAGCCGATACTCGTCAACGCCAGGTGCGAGCGCACCGGCAACAGCAGCGCGGTGAGCGCCGCCGGGCCGCCGGTACCCACCACATAACCGGTCAGCCACCATGGGGCGGCGATGCGGTGCGCATACCGGTGCTTCAGGCGTAGGCCAATCGGTGCGCGCGACGTGGCTCTGGTTGCTCGATTGTCCGGCATCGCGCTCACCGATCGCCGGCCGGCGCCGGTCTGGTGCGGCCCGCGTGCCGCCGTGTACCGGCGCCGGTACCGCGCTCAGCCACAGCGTAACGCGCCAGCGGTGTTGGGCGACGCATCGACTCGCCAACGGGTGCCACGGTTCGCGCGTACGACACCACAGCGGCGGCCCATGCTGCTCGGAGCACCACTGGCTCAAACACCGAGCAGCGGCGCAATGACCTCCGCGACATCGGCGGTGCTGTCGGCGATGAGATCGGGCTCACCAAGCGCGATATCCTTGCT
>CAUJGQ010000097.1 GCA_963170165.1 Chloroflexota bacterium
GCGTTACGCGGCGCGGCAGGTCAGCGCCGGCCGGCTGTGCGGCTTGCGGCAGCGCCGGCACAGCCGCAGCTTCACCGGCTCACTGGCATGGCGAATGCGGGCAATACTTCCCGTCTTACGGTCCCGAATCAAAATAGTACGTTCAGACACACTCAGCCTCCACCGTGAGTATCGAAGCTACCTGCGATGTCTTTATCCTGCCAGGGCAGTATTTCATTCCGGTGACGCCCTGGTTGCCGGTTCGTGAATTCCTCGTGCCGGTGTTTTGCGTGCGGGCCGGAGCCCATGCGACCATTCTCGCGAACGTGACAGGTCGCGAGCGGAGGTGGCGGGCATGGCCGGGCCAATGACGGGTGTGCGGGTGGTGGAGCTGGCGGTGTGGGTGGCCGGTCCATCCTGCGGCGGCATCCTGGCCGATTGGGGCGCGGATGTGGTCAAGATCGAGCCGCCCGAAGGTGACCCCTTCCGTGGGGTTATGGCGCTGGGCGGCTTTGCCGGCTCCAACCCCGCCTTCGCCCTAGACAACCGCGGCAAGCGCAGTATCGCCATCGACCTGCGTACGGACGAGGGACGCGAGGCCGCGGCCAAGCTGGTGGCAACGGCCGACGTGTTCCTCTCCAATCTACGGCCGGGGGCGCTGCGGCGGCTGGGACTGGACCACGAGACGCTGCGCGCCCGCCATCCCCGGCTGATCTACGCCCACGTCTCCGGCTATGGCCTGGACAGTGCCGATGCCGACCGCGCCGCCTACGATGTCGGCGCCTTCTGGGCGCGGGCAGGTGTCGCCGCCATGCTCACCCCGCCGGGCACGCCGTACCCGCTCCAGCGTGGCGGCATGGGCGACCACACCGCCGGCAGCCAGGCGGCCGGGGCCGTTGCCGCCGCGCTCTACCACCGGGAGAAGACCGGCGAGGGGCAGGTCGTCACGGCCTCGCTGGCGCGCACCGGCGTCTACATGCTCGGCTGGGATCTCAACATCGCCCTGGCCACGGGGGTGGCGCCGGTCCCGGCCGTGCGCGCCACCTTCCCCAACCCGTTGATCCTCAGCTACCCGACCGCCGACGGCTGGGTATGGCTGCTGATGCTCCAGGGCGACCGCCACTGGCCGGACTTCTGCCGGGCCGTGGGTCGCGAGGACTGGCTGACAGAGCCGCGCTTCGCGTCACTCATGTTGCGCGCCATGAACGCGACGGAGCTGGTGCACGCCATCGAGCAGGAGCTCAAGCAGCGCACAACGGCAGCCTGGGGGCCGATCTTCGACCGCGAAAACGTCTGGTGGGCGCCGGTACAGACGCTGGCCGAGGTGGTGCACGACCCGGTGATGGCCGGCGCCGGCGCGTTCGTCGATGTCCCTGGCCCGGAGGGCCCGGTGAAGATGGTCGCATCCCCCGCGGACTTCCACGGCACCCCCTGGGAGGTGCGCGGCGGCCCGCCCGAGCTGGGCCAGCACACGGAAGAAGTCCTGCTGGAGATGGGCTATGACTGGGACGTTATCATCCGCTGGAAAGAGGCGGGTGTGATTCCGTGATAGGGAGCGGGGCTGCGGGAGGGGCAGCCGCCGGATGGAGCGGTCGAGCGCCCTCATCCGGCGGCAATCGCTCATGCGCACGCCGTCACAGCCATCCCCGCATCGCCTCCACCAGCAGGGCAGCAGCGGCCAGATAGCCGAAGTTGCGGTGCAGCTTGGCGGTGCGGATCATGAAGCCGTCCAGGGGGAAGACGCCGGCGGTGGCGGTGGTGTTGAAGTCGCGCGCCAGCTTGGCGGCGCTGGGCAACGTTACCAGCGCCAGCAGCGCCGCGGCGGGGATGTCCCCCAGCAGCACGCCTGCCACCAGCACGGGGTAGCCGGCCAGGATCAGCAGCACGTACTCGATGGCGGCCACCCGCCGCCCCAGCAGGTTGGCCAGCGTACGCTTGCCGTGGGCGCGGTCAAACTCCATGTCACGCACGTTGTTGACGTGGAGGATGGCCGTCACCAGCAGGCCAAGCGGCACGGACAGCAGCAGTGCCCCCAGCGTCCAATCCAGCGTGTGGACAAAGGCGCTACCCATCACGATCACCGGCCCCATGAAGATGAAGACCGTGACCTCGCCGAGGGCGCGGTATCCCAGCGCCAGCGGCTTGGCCGTGTAAAAGTAGCCGGCCAGCACGCTGAGCACCCCAATCACCAGCAGCACCAGCTCCGTCTGCGCCACCAGCGCCAGCCCGCATAGCGCGCCGAACAGCATCGTGAGCATGCCCCCGCGCAGGAGCGCCCGCGGCTGGAGCACGCCCGTCTTCACCACCTGGTCCGCGCGCTGCGGGCGGCTGTTGTCCAGCCCCTGCACGTGGTCAAAGTACTCGTTGAGCATGTTGGTGGCCGCCTGGATGGCAACAGAGCCGGCCAGCGCCAGCAGGAAGCGCAGCGGGTAGAAGTCGCCGGTCACCGCCGGGGCCAGCATCGAGCCGGCCAGCACTGGGGACATCGCCGCCGACAGCGTGCGTGGCCGCGCCGCCCGGTACCACGCCCGCATCCGTCCGCTCGCGCCCGTACTCGTTCCCGCCGCTGCCGTCATCCTCGGTTCCTCTCGCCCTGGCCGGCCGGCCTCACCCCCGCCCGGTGTGCAGGGTCACCGCGCCGGGCCAGAAGCGGCGCATCTTCGCCTCGCGAAAACCGGCGGCGCGGAGGGCGGCCAGCAGCTCATCGCCGGTGGCGAACCGCTCTACGGACTCGGGTAGGTAACGGTAGGCCCCCGGCCGGCCGCTGATCAGCCCGGCGAATACCGGCACCGCCCGCTGAAAGTACAGGTTGAACGCCCGCCCCAGCAGCCCGCCGCGCGGTCGGGTGATCTCCAGGATGGCGAAGGGCGCGCCGGGCGCAAGCACACGCCGGATCTCCGCCAGCGCCGCCGGCAGGTCCGCCACGTTGCGCAGCGTAAAGGCGGTGGCGCCGCCAGCAAAGGCGCCGTCACGGAAGGGCAGGCGCAACGTGTCACCGCGCACGAGCGTCACCTGCTGCTCACCGCGCGCCGCCAGCTTGTCTTTGCCGGCGCGCAGCATCCCGCCGGAAAGGTCAAAGCCGGTGACGGCGCGGTCTGGGCGCTGGCGGCGCATCTCCAGCGCCAGATCGGCGGTGCCGGTGCCGGTATCGAGCAGCGGCCCGGCGGGCAGCCGCGTGAGGGTGGCGACGGCGATCCGCCGCCAGCGGACGTCCTGCCCGGCGCTCATCAGCCGGTTGAGCAGGTCGTAACGGCCGGCGATGCCATCGAACATCGCCCCGACCGCGCGGGCCTTCTCCTGTGCCGCAGTCATGCACGTTCCTCGTTAGCGGCCGGCGCGCCAGGGCAGCGCCACCCGTTCGATGATACCGGCTGCCAGGTTCAGCCCCCAGCCCATCAGCGCCGTCGTTACCAGCCCGGCGTACAGTGTCTCGATATCGAGGATCTGGTACGCCAGCCAGATGCGCGCCCCCACACCTTGCTTGGAGGCGAGGAACTCCGTGCCCACGATCACGATCAGGGCGAAGCCAATGGACAGGCGGATACCGGTGAAGATGGCGGGCAGCGCCCCCGGCCACGCCACCGAGAGATACTGGCGCAGGCGCGAAGCGCGCAGCGAGCGGGCGACATCGAGCATCACCGGCGGGATATCGCGCACCCCCGCCATCGTTTGCAGCAGCATCAGGAAGAAGACGGAGAAGCCGATCATGAACAGCTTGCCGCTCTCGCCGATGCCGAACACCACCAGCACCAGCGGCAGGATCGCGATACGCGGGATCGGATAGAGCGCGACGACGGTGGAGAGCAGCGCGGCGCGCACCGGCTGCCACAGTCCCATCGCCATCCCCAGCAGCACCCCCGGCACTGCCCCCAGCGCGAAGCCGATCATCAGCCGGACCAGGCTCACCCGCACGTCATCCAGCAGGCCGCCCGAGCGCACCAGCCGCCACCACGTCTGCACCACCGCCGAGGGCGCGGGAAAGAACAGCGGGTCTAGCCTGCCCGTCCGCGCCGCCCATTCCCACAGCAGCACGAGCAGTACCGGCGCCGCGAGGGCGAGCAGGAGCGTTCGCAGTCGTTCCATGGTCTGCTCTCAGCTTTCAGCGGGGGCGGCCCGTATCCCGCCCGCCACCTCCTCCCGCAGTGCCTCCCACACCTCCACCGTCAGATCGTTGAAGTGGCGGTCGTGGCGGACCTCGGTGTAGCGGCGGGGACGGGGGAAGGGCACGTCGTAGAGGGCGCGGACGCGGGCGGGACGGGCGGTGATCACGGCCACGCGGTCACCCAGCAGCACCGCTTCATCGATGCTGTGGGTGACAAAGATCACGGTCTGGCCGCTCTTGCCCAGGATCGCCTGCAGGTCCTCTTGCAGCAGCAGGCGGGTGGGCTCGTCCAGGGCGCTGAACGGCTCATCCATCAGCAGCACATCGGCATCGGCCACCAACGCCCGGGCGATAGCCACGCGCTGGCGCATCCCCTCGGAGAGCTGGTTGGGGTAGGCACGGGCAAAGCGCCCCAGCCCTACCCGCTCCAGTGCCGCCCGCGCCGCCTCCTTGCGCCGGCGACGGCCGCTCCCGGCCACCCACAGCGGATAGGCGACGTTATCCTCCACCCGCAGCCAGGGGAACAGCGACACGCCCTGGAAGACGACGGCGGCGGGCAGGCGGCGGCGGCGGTCCAGCACCTCCACCGCCCCACCGGTGGCTGTCTCCAGCCCGGCGAGGATGCGCAGCAACGTAGACTTGCCACAACCAGAGGGGCCAACGACGGTGAGGAACTCCCCCTCGCGCACGTCCAGGTCCAGCCCGGCGATGGCGTCCACCGGACCAGCCGCGCTCTGGTAGCGCTTCGCCAGCCCGGCAATGCGCACCTTGAGCGCGGCGGCCGGTGGCTGCTCCATCGGTGTCACAGGCTGAGACGCCGGCGAAGGTTGAAGCGAAGATCGCGCCATGACCCGTCCCCCTGCATCCCGCATCCTTTCGGTCGCTCCCTTCACCCTCCGATCCGCTTCCACCGGCGGGAGCGGGCGCGGACCGCCCCGGTTCGCTGCTCTCTGGTCCGTCCTGCCGGCCGGGCTAGCGCTTGGCCGGGCCAAGCACCTTCACCGCCTCCTTGGCGTAGGTGGTGTTGACGACGGTGGAGAGGTCGATGAGCTGGTCGTAGGTCAGGCGGCCCTGCTCCTTGAAGAACTTCTGCTGCGCCTCCAGCGAGGCGACATTGAGCGCGCCGTCGACATCCGAGAAGGGACGAGCCGCGGCCCTGATCGTCTCCACCGGGGTGTTGGTGTACTTGCTGAGGATGGCGAGCGTCGCCGGGTCGCTCCAGCCGCCACCTTCCAGGTCGCGCACCGCCTTCAGGTAGGCGTTCATGAAGCCTTGCGCCAGCTTCGGGTTCTTCTCCGCCCAGGCGGCGTTGTAGAACACGACCGTCGCCAGGTCGCCATCGAGGTACGAGTTATCCAGCACCTTGAGCGTGCCGGCGTTGACACCGAGCGTGGTGAACGGCTCGGTCAACACCGCGCCGGCAATGGCGCCGGAATCGAGCGCGGCGGCGATATTGGGGAAGGGGATGCCGACGACCTCGACATCCTTGACGCTCATGCCGCCCTTCTCCAGCGCCTTTTGCAGCCAGTACTCGGTGGCCGTGCCCTGGGCGTTGATCGCGACCTTCTTGCCCTTGAGGTCGCTGAGCTTGGTGATCTTGCCCTCGTCATAGGCCTTCTTGCTGACGACGAGCGGTGTGGCCAGCGGCGCCTTCTCCAGGTGCAGCGGCGCGACGATCGTCACCGCCTGCTTCTGGTTGAGGGAGCGGGCGCGGCCCAGCACGTTGAACAACGCCGAGCTTCCGCCGGAGCCGACATCGAAGTTGCCGGCCGCCGTCTGCGTCAGGATCTCCGCGCCGCCAGACAGCGGCTGCAGGTTGGGGTCAATCCCCTGCTCCTTGAAGTAGCCCTTGTCCGCCGCCACAAAGATCGGGCTCCATGGCAGCACCGTGACGTAGCCGATCGTCACCTTTTGCAGCGCCACTGGTGTGGCCGCCGCCGCCACGGTCCCCGCCGGCGCGGCCGTCGCCGCCGGGGCCGCCGTCGCCTGTCCGCTCTCCTTCTTGTCTCCGTCCGAGCCGCAGGCCGCGGTCAGCAGCGTCATCGCCGCCAGCGCCAGCAGCATCCATCGGGTGCGCATCGGTTATCCCTCCCCTTGTGTGGTGCCCCTCTCGGCCCCTGGATCCCCGGACTCCTCCAGCCCCACGCTGCGCGCCAGCAGCAGCCGCAGCGCCGGATAGGCGTCTTCCAGGCGCGCGGGTCTTCCCGTCAGCAGCCAGCGCGTGGTGACCTCGTACAGCGCGCCGAACCAGGCGGTGGCGGCTAGCTCTGTATCGAGCGGCGGGATGACGCCGGCGGTAACGGCTTCATCGAGGTTGTGCCGGATGAGGGTGATGAAGCGGCTGTGCTGCTCCATCATCGCCGCGGAGAACTGCCGCCCCGCGCCCATCGCCTCAACAAAGAACAGCCGCGACAGGGCACGGTGTCCGCTGAAGGTGCGCAGCGCCGTCAGCAGCGCGGCGTCACCCCGCGCCCGCGGCCCCTCCGCTCGCGCCATCGCCTCCTCCAGCCGCCGGGCGAGCAGCGAGCCCATCTGCTCCAGCAGCGCCAGGAAGATCGCCTGCTTGTTGGGGAAATGGAAGTACACGCCGCCCTTGGAGGTATCCGCCTCGGCCGCAATGTCATCGACGAGCGTGTCACGGAAGCCCTTGCGGGCGAACACGGCGACGCCCGCCTCCAGGATGCGCTGACGCCGCTCGCGGCTGCGCGCCTGTTCCGGCTCCGCCCGCATCGCGCCCCCCTCTTCCTGCCCCTAAAACCGACTGACATGTCGGTCGTGTTTATTCTCACGAATGCGACCGGCAGAGGCAACAGGGTATTTCGCCGCGCACACCGGCGCCTTGCCGTCGGTCCCGCACATCCTGGCCGCGCTCGCCACGCAGCGAACCGGGCGGTCAGGGTAGCCCTTCAGCCTGCCACGCCTAACCGTTACGCTGACCGGCGGGTGAGGTGCACAGCATGGAGCGACGGGCGCTGGCTGGGGTGCGGGTGCTGGATGTGACGCAGATCATCGCCGGGCCGCTGTGTTCGCGGGCGCTGGCAGACATGGGCGCGGATGTTGTGCGCATCGACCGCCCGCCGGCCCGCAACGGCCGCGCCGCCCCCGGGCCGGACGCCGCCGGGGGAACGTTGCACCTGGGCAAGCGCTCGGTGGTGCTGGACCTCAAGCACCCGGACGGCCTGGCGGCGGCGCGCGAGCTGGCCTGCTGGGCCGATGTGCTGGTGCAGAACCTGCGCCCGGGGGTGATGGAGGGCTTGGGCCTGGGCTACGCGGCGCTGGCAGCGCTCAACCCGCGGCTGATCTACGTCTCCATCTCCGGCTTCGGCGCGGGCGGTCCCGCCTCCGCCCGGCCGGCCTTCGGGGCGACGGCCCACGCCGAGGCCGGCTTTCTGTGGGTGGAGCAGCAGGCGCACGGCGAGGACGAACCGCGTGCCCCCGGCCACCAGATCGCCGATACGCTGGCGGGGATGAACGCTTTCGCGGGCGTGCTGGCCGCCCTGTACGACCGAGACCGCACCGGCCGCGGCCAGCATGTCGACGTATCGCTGATGGACAGCCAGCTTTCCATGCTCGCCAGCATGTACAACGACTACCTGAACAAGCCGGCGGGCAGCGCGTGGCAGCCCTTCCGTCATCCCATTCACCGCACGCGTGACGGCGGCCACTTCACCATCAACATCGGCACCCAGGGCAACTGGCAGCGGATCGCTGCCGCCTTCGGCCGGCCCGCGCTGCCGCTCCCCCAGCCACCCGCCGCCGCCAACCTCCAGGTGGGCGCATGGATGGCGGCCGTGACGGCGGATGAGGCCGAACAGGCGCTGGCTGCCGCCGGAGTCGCCTACGGCCGCGTGCTGGACGTCGATGCCGCCCTCGCCCATCCGCACACGGCCGCCCGCGGCATGGTGACGGGGGTCACCGGGGCGGACGGCGGCACGGTGCGGGCGATGCGCTCTGCCATCTTCTTGTCGGAGCTGGAGAACCAGCCGCTTGGTCCGGCGCCCCAGCCCGGCGCCCACACCGCCGAGGTGCTACGCGGAGCGCTGGGATACGACGAGGGCCGCATCCAAGCGCTACTGGCGGACGGCGCGGCGATGAGCCGCTAGCTTGCCTCTGGCAGTTCCAGCCGCCAGTATGGGCCCGTTGTCGAACTTCGCCACCACGCGCGGAACCAGGAGAACAAGGGGGCAGCGCATGGCCGGGCTACGGCGGCACCTGATCTGCTCGATTGGCCGGAGGAGCAGCTCCACGAGCTACCGGCTGGGTAACCGCCAGGAGACCTCGAGTTTTGCCCCAGCGGCGCTGGCACGGCTGCTGGAGTTGACCGGCGCGCGGGCCACGATTCTGGCCACCCGCGATGACCAAGTCCAGCAACGCGCGGGCGAGCTAGCGGCAGAACTGCAGGGGGCCGGCCTCGATACTGCCATTGTCGATATCCCAGATGGCCGCGACGAAACTGAGATCTACGGCATCTTTGATGCGCTGGTACAAGCAGCGCCGGAAGACGAAGAGGTCATCCTCGATGTCACGTTCGGCCTGCGTCACCTGCCATTCATCTACCTGGCAGCGCTGACCTACCTGTCGGCGCTGCGCGGTGTGCCTATCGGCGGCATCTATTACGGCCCGTTCGAGCTGCCTGACACGACCACGAACAC
>CAUJGQ010000098.1 GCA_963170165.1 Chloroflexota bacterium
TTCTTCAACATCGCCGCCGTCATCGGCTTCTACCAGGGCATCACCGGTTCGCGCATCGTGCGCAGCGCCGTGCTCGGCGTCAAAGAAGAGGTGTATGTCGAATCGGCACGAGCCGTGGGCGCCTCCTCCTGGCGGCTGATGGCGCGCTATATCCTGCCCAACGTGGCGGCGCCGATCATCATCATCACCTCCCTGAACCTGGGCGCGGCGATTCTGGCCGAATCCGGGCTGTCGTTCCTCGGCTACGGTGTGCGTCCGCCCGATCCCACCTGGGGACAGATGATGGGCGCCGAGGCGCGTCCATACGTCACCCGCGCCCCCTGGATGGTGATCTTTCCCGGCGTGGCGCTCTCCCTGGCGGTGTTCTCGATCAATGTTGTCGGCGACGGTCTGCGCGACGCGCTCGACCCACGGCTGCGGGGGGCGTGAGTCACTCATGCCGCCTGATTCGCACTTCGTGAGGGATGACACGCATGCACCAGCCTGGGCGGCGCCACGCGCCGCGCAATGCACAACGTTCACGGCCAGATAGGCAAGGTGCAGGGGGCGGGACGGCGTTGCTGGATGGCCTGCGCGTGCTGGACCTGGGTATCCTCGTGGCCGGGCCGTACGGCGCCAAGCTGCTGGGCGGCGCCGGCGCGGACGTCATCCACGTCGAGCGCCCAGAAGGTGACCCCAGCCGCGCCCTCGGCCCGTTTGCACCCGACGACGCGGGGCATGCCTTTAGCGCCACCTTCGCCTATCTCAACGCCGGCAAACGCAGCGTCACACTGGATTTCACCACGGATGCGGGGCGCGCGGCGCTCTGGCGGCTGATTCGCTGGGCGGACATCGTCATCGAGAACTTCCGCCCTGGCACGCTCGCCCGTCATGGCTTCGGCCCCCAGGAGCTGCTGGCGGCACGGCCTAACCTGGTGCTGGTCAGCATCTCGAACTACGGCCAGACGGGCCCTTACCGCGACTACGCCGCCACTGAGCTGACGCTCCAGGCGATGGCCGGGATGATGGACGGTAACGGCGAGCAGGGCCGCGAGCCGCTGCGCTACCCCGGCCAGACCGTACAGATGATGGCCGGCGCCAACGCCGCCTACGCCGCGCTCGTCGCCTATCACCACGCCCGCCACACTGGCCAGGGGCAGCAGGTGGACATCTCCATCCAGGAGTCAAAGGCCACTACCTACTACTCGCTGTACGCCGACTACCAGTATGCAGGGGCGCTTCAGGCCCGCGGACAGCAGGACCTGTACCCCACCGCCGATGGCCCGTTCATGGCCCGCTGGCTCAGTTCGCGGCCGTGGGAGGTGTTCGCGCTGGCGTTTGACGCACCAGAACTGGCCGTTGACCCGGCGCTCCAGCCGCCGCTGGCACTCGGCCCCAACGCCGAACGGATGGCCGAGGTGCTGGGCCGCCACCTGCGGGAGCGGCCGCGCAAGGAGTGGTTCGCCCGCGCGATTGAGCACGGTATCACCGCCGGGATGCTTCAGTCACTTGACGAGGTGCTGGCCTGCGAGCATCTGGCAGCGCGCGGTTTCTGGGATACGGCCACCACGCCGGGCGGCGGCGTCATTCCCTATCCGGGCGCCTTCTACACCGTGAACGGCGAACGGCCGCGGCCCGACCGGCACGTGCCGGCACGGGGTGAGCACAACCCAGAGGTGGCCGCGCTGCCTCCGCGCGCTGGCCGGATGGCAGCGGGCCAGGCACACGGACCGGCGCTGCGCGGCGTGCGCATTCTGGACAATGGCATCGTCCAGGCCGGTACCTTCCCCGCCCGCCTGCTGGCCGACTTCGGTGCGGATGTCGTGCGGGTGGAGAACTACCTGCGCCCCGACATTTCACGCAGCGCCGCCTATCCGGAGGGCGGACCGAGTGAGCGTTACTGGGAACAGGGCGGCACCTACCATGAGCAGCACCGCAACAAGGGCGCCTGTGCGGGCCTCGACGTGAGCCGGCCGGAAGGGCGCGCGGCCTTTCTGCGCCTGTGCGCCGTCAGCGATGTGGTGCTGGACAGCCACCCGCCCGGCGTGTTGGAGCGGCTGGGGCTGGGCTACGAGGCGCTGCGCGCCGCCCGGCCGGACATCATCCTGATCACGACGGCCGGTTACGGCAACAGCGGTCCCTATAGCCCGATCCGCTCCTTCGGCATGATGACGGAGCTGATGTGCGGGCTGAGCGCCCTCAACGGCTACCCGGGCGAGCCGCCTCGTCGCGGCACCATTCCCTTCACCGATCACGAGACGGTGTACCACATCGCCATGTTGCTACTGGCGGCGCTGGCGCGACGGGAGCGCACCGGCCAGGGGGCGTGGATTGACGTGTCGCAGTACGAGGTCGGCATCAACATGCTCGGTGACGTCTACCTCGCCCGCGCGCTGGGGGTAGAGCTGCGCCAGCAGGGCAACGCCGGCCCGCCCGGCACGTTCGCCGGCTGCTTCCGGTGCGAGGGCGATGATGCGTGGATCACGATCAGCATTGGGGACGGGGCAGCGTGGGCGCGGCTGACGGAGATCATCGGCCGTGCTGACCTGGGAGGTCTGTGGCGCCCCGGCGCAGAGATGCTGGACGCCGCCACCCGCACGGAGGCGGAGCGGGTGGTAGCGGCGTGGGCGGGGGAGTGCGGGGCGCGCGCCTGTCTGGAAGCGCTCCAGACACGGGACATCCCCTCCGGGTTGGTGGCTGATGTACGCGACCTGTTGCTAGACCCACATCTGGCAGCGCGGGAGTTCTACTGGCTGGTGGAGCACCATCCGGCGCAGGGGGCGGGGCGGCGGGCATGGCCGGGCGCCTCGGCGCGGCTGACGGCAACGCCGGGGACGCTGCGCGGTCCCGCTCCGATGCTGGGCCAGCACAACCGGCCGGTGCTCATCGATCTGCTCGGCTACAGCGCCGCAGCGTATGCGCAGGCCGAGGCATCCGGCGCGATTGGTGACACGCCTGTGGCGGCGGCCGTCCGGCCGCTGGCGCGGCCCGCTGCGGCCCGCCTTCAGGCCAGTCCCTTCGCCTACGGCAGAATCAAGAGCCACGACGCCGAGGGAGCGCAACGGCTACGCGAACGATTCGGCGCGGGCTATGGCGCACCGGTGACGGCACACTAACGCAGAGAGGAGCAGGCACACGCACATGGCCAAGGTAGAAGGCGGCTACGACATCGAGGCGGTGCGGAAGGAGTGGGTAGGCAAGGAGTCGGCGGCCAGCACCGGCCGCTACCCGGTTGAGTACGATCCCATCCGCCGTCACTGTCATATGGTGGAGGACACCAACCCGTTGTTCTTGGATCCCCAGTTTGCCAGCGAGACCCGCCATGGCGCCGTGATCGCGCCGCCGGTGATGGTTGATTACTTCGCCGGCAATGGCGCCTGGCCGCGTGTACAGGAAGCGCCCCGCATGATGCAGATGGTGCCCACCCGCGGCGACCGCCTGATCAACCTCAACCAGACGATGGAGTTCTACAAGCCGATCAAGGTGGGCGACCGCATCTCCAGCCGGATGCGCATCGCCGACGTCTACGAGAAAGGTATCCGCCTCGACCCGCGCGCCGTCTGGATCGTCATGGAAACGCTGATGACCAACCAGAACGACGAGCTGGTTGCCATGATTCGCAATACCCTGCTCACGCACCGGACTCCAGAAGAGGTCG
Organism: Chloroflexota bacterium; assembly: GCA_963170165.1. GTDB lineage: Bacteria > Chloroflexota > Dehalococcoidia > CAUJGQ01 > CAUJGQ01 > CAUJGQ01. The sequence goes on from CAUJGQ010000098.1 coordinate 3,638, forward strand.
CGGCCGAGATGGGAGCGTAGGTGCTCGGGTTCCTCCTCCCCATGACATAAAGGAAGGCGCCAGTGGTTACGAAGGCATCCGTTCAGCAGCGCTACTGGGAAGACGTCCGAGAGGGTGACGAGCTACCGGGGTACGACTTGTTCCTATCGGAAACGAAAGTCGCCGAGCAGGTGAGCGGCTCGCAGGACTTTTACGCTGTCCACCATGACCGCGATTTCGCCCGCGCGGGTGGCCACAAGGACATCTTCTTTAACACCGGCTTTACCCGTGCCGCTCTCTCCCGGCTGCTCACCGACTTCGCGGGGGTGGATGGCTGGGTGCGCAGGCTCAGCTATGAGATGCGCAAGATGAACCGCCCCGGCGACACCCTCCGTCTGCGCGGCAACGTAACGCGCGTCTACCGGGACAGCGGTGGCGCCGGTCTGGTGGATATCGACCTGTGGGTGGATAACGACCACGAGGGCATCGCCACCCCGGCGACGGCCACGGTGGAGCTGCCCGCTCGGGGGAGCTAGCGACGACAACCTTCAGGAGCAGCGCGTGAGCGACTACACCATCAAGGACAAAGTGGCGATCGCCGGCATCGCCGAGACGGCCTACTACAAGCGCGGCGCCGCGCCGGTGAGCGAGTTCCAGCTGACGCTGGAGGCGATTATCCAGGCGGCGGCGGATGCCGGCATGGATGTGCGCGACATCGATGGCTTCGCCTCCTATAGCAATGACCGCAACGACCCGCCACGCCTGGCCGCGGCGCTGGGCTCGCCCGATCTCAGCTTCTCCAACATGTTCTGGGGCGGCGGCGGCGGCGGCGGCTCGGGGGCGGTGGCCAACGCGTCAGCGGCGCTGGTGGCCGGCTACTCCAAGTACGTCGTGGTTTATCGCGGGCTGGCGCAGGGGCAGTTCGGCCGCTTTGGCCAGGGCTCGCAGGCGCGTACCATCTCCGGCGCGGCTGCCTACACCGCCCCCTACGGGCTGATGTCCCCGGCGCAGTCATTCGCCATGCGGGTCAATCGCTTTATGCATGACCACGGCATCGGGCAGAATCCGCTCAAGGCGATCTCGCTAGCCAGCTATCACCACGCCCAGTCCAACCCGCGCGCTGTCATGTACGGCCGGCCGCTCACCGCGGAGGACTACGACAACTCCCGCTGGATCGTCGAGCCGTTCCATCTGTTTGACTGCTGCATGGAGAACGACGGCGCAGCGGCGGTGATACTGACGACCGTGGAGCGAGCCCGCGACCTGCGCCAGAAGCCGGCGATCCTGCTGGCCGCCGCGCAGGGCTCCGACTACCGCCAGGCGGCGCCGGCCCACAACTCGCCGGACTACGGTACCTCCAACTTCAAGACGGTGGCCAAGCGCCTGTACGGCATGGCCGGTATTGACCCCAAAGATGTCGATGTCTGCCAGTCGTACGAGAACTTCACCGGCGGTGTGATGATGAGCCTGGTGGAGCACGGCTTCTGCGCGCCGGATGAGGTCGAGCAGTTCATGACCTTCGAGAACTTCCAGGCCCCCTCGGGCAAGCTGCCGCTCAACACCAGCGGCGGCAACCTGGCCGAATGCTATATGCACGGCTTGGAGTTGATCACCGAGGCCGTCCGCCAGATCCGCGGCGAATCAACCGCCCAGGTGCCCAACGTCGATATCTCCATGGTTTGCTCCGGACCGATGGTCCAGCCAGTGAGCGACCTGATTTTGCGGAAGTAGGCAGCCGGGGTAACGGGGGTTGCGAGCTATCGGACGAGGTAGGGGGGGCGGTGAGCCGCCGGCTGACTTGCCCCCCGTTTGCCGGCCTGTCCGTACCTTGCGCACCCCGACCGCCGGCAGCCGGCCCGCCCAACATCTGAGGAGAACCCATGACGACCGAGGCGACGACATACCTTCCTGCCGGTCTTCCCCAGCCTGCACCGGCGGTAGACGGGCTGGATACGGAGTTCTGGGCGGCGACCAGGCGCCACGAGCTGGTAGTGCAGAAGTGCAACGCCTGTGGTGGCTTTCAGTTTGGCCCGGAGTGGGTCTGCCATCACTGCCACTCCTTTGACCTGGGCTGGCAGCGGGTTTCCGGCAACGGACGGATCTATAGCTGGGAGCGGGTGTGGCACCCGGTCCACCCGGCGCTGAAGAACGCGTGCCCGTACCTGGTGGTGCTGGTGGAGCTGCCGGACGCCGGCAACGTGCGGATGCCCGGCAATCTGCTGGGCGACCCGCTCCAGCCGATCATCATTGGCTCCGCCGTCGAGGCCGTCTTCGAGGACCACGACGGCAGCGAAACGCTGGTCCAGTGGCGTGTCACGGACGGCGGCTGAGTGACGTCACCCGGCATCCGGCATGCGGCGGGTGGGCAAAACCAGGGCGATGACCAGCACAGGGCACGTGCCCTTTCCAGTGGCCGCCGCACCATGGCTTCAGCCTGCTCCCCGGACGCCGGATGCCGCGGTCAGCTTGTCATGCCTCCCAGGCCGGTCAGTGCGCGGCCGTGCTCGACTTCGCCCATGTGGCGCAGGCCGTGCTGGTAGACAAAGCACTCCAGCACCTCAAGCCTTCGCACCGGCCCGCCCGGCCCAACCACTAGCCCGCAGAAGATGTTCTGCATGTTGGGTGGCAGCTGCGGCAGCAACACCTCGGCCAGCCGTTCCTCGGTCAGCGTTTCTAGTACGGCGTCCGTGCGGGTGATGACCGCGGTCTGGTATTCCTGCCAGGCGGTCCAATCACCGAAGCGTAGCTGTTCCATCTCCGCCACGGTCTCTTCGCGGCCAAAGGCATCGACGGTGACGCCGGTCCGATTGGCCCAGCCACCGGACAGCCACAGCGGCGGCTCGCCCCGAAAGGCGCCGCTGATGGACTGGTCCTGCGCCTTCATGAAGTGTGCAAAGCTGAACGCGATCGGCAGCACTCCCGCGCGCTCGTGGTGGTTGACGTGGTCGAGCGTCATATCCGCTGCTGCCCGCTGCCATAGCGTGTTCATGGCCCGGACGCGGTTTCTCAATGACTCAACAAACACCGCACACCTCGTTGGGCGGTCACCCATAGGCGGCCAGCGCACGGCATCGTGCTTCCCCTCGCCTGCTCGGCGGGGGCGGGGCTGGGAGGTGCAGATCCCCCAGCACGCCACCCGCTGACCGCTCGTTACGCGCGCGCGCCGGTGAACGGAGCGGTGCCGAACGAGCCCAGTTCGACAGAGCCGTTGAGGGTATCGCCGGCCACGGTGCCCCTGAAGACAAGCTTCGCACCCAGTTGCGGCGCCATCATGCTCCAGGAGACGTTGTCACCATCGATGGCGCCGTCCTCGATGGGCACATTGCCCTGCGGCCCGGCGATAGAGCCGGTCAGGCTGCCGCCGTCTGCGACCAGGGTGAGTGCGCGGCTCTGCGCGCCCATCGGTGTGTTGAGGGTCAGGTTCCAGTTGCCGCTAACGCTCATTGGTTTCCTTCCTTGTGTGGTGGATGTGTGCTCGGTCTCCTGCGGGCGCCACGGCGGGGACGGTGTCGCGAAGCAGGGCGCGGACCGTGCGGAGCAGGACACCCCGCGCGGCTGCTTCGGTGCCGGCCTCGGTCGTGGCCAGGTATTCCAGCGCTTCCAGGCTGGTGACGGCGTCCAGTGCCAGAATCAATTCTGCCCGCTCAGACGGGCCGAGCGCCGCTAGTTCCGGGCGAAACAGCCGCTCAATCTGCCGCTGCGACCAGCGTTGCCGCCGTGCGAACGCCTGGCGGATGGCCGGCGACAGTGGCGCCCGCATCTGCCCGGCGCGGAACACGGCCCCCGCCACCGTATACACCGCCAGCCGCTGCCCCACCAGCGCGGTGATGCGTTCCTCGCGGCTGCCACCGCGCTCGATCTCTGCCAGCAGCGGCGCCACCCGAGCAATTTGCCGCTCGATGGTAACCGCTGCCAGCGCCTCTAGGTCATCAAACAGCCGGAACACCGTCCGCTCGGAGACGCCAGCCCGCGCGGCGATGGCGGCGGCGCCCGGGCGCAGCTCCCCGTCGCGAAACAGGTCGAGCAGCGCGTCGATGACGGCCGCCTCATGGCGCTCGGCCCGCTGCCGCCGCCCATCCCGGTTGCTCACAATGGCCGCCATGCGCGCAGGGTAAGAAGTGGCAGTGCGACTGTCAATAGCGGTTGACAGCGCCGCTCCCTCCGTGCCACCCTGACCCGAGCGAAGGGAGCGGGGAGCGGGAGGCAGGGACGCGATCAAGGACAGCTGGAACAGGATAGAGCGGATGAGGTAGCGGCGATTGTCGCCGTTGGAACCTCACCCTGGTTAACGGGTGGATTCCGTCAGGTCCGTTCCCCGGATGCCGCACCGCCTGCTGACAGCAACTATGCCCGAACGATTTGGCGGCGCGATCGGCCGCACCTACCAGGAATCCACACCGTGGTGGCCGGCGCCGGTGCGCCCGCCGGCCAGTGCCCCTAATGTCGTGATCATCCTGTTTGATGACACCGGTTTCGCTCACTTCGGCTGTTACGGCTCCACCATCGATACGCCCAATATCAACCGGCTGGCGGCGGCCGGGCTGCGGTACACCAACTTCCACACTACGGCGCTGTGCTCGCCCACGCGCGCCAGCCTGCTAACCGGCCGCAATCACCACGCTGCCGGGATGCGCGCCATCTCGAATATCGATACGGGCTTTCCCAACATGCGCGGCCACGTCAGCAACCACGCCGCCACACTGGCGGAGATGCTGCGCGACCACGGCTATGCCACCTACGCCGCCGGCAAGTGGCATCTCGCGCCGATGAACGACTGCTCCGCCGCTGGTCCGCACGATCAGTGGCCGCTGGCGCGTGGCTTTGACCGTTACTACGGCTTTCTCCAGGGGGAAACAGATCAGTTCTACCCCGAGCTCACCCACGACAACCACCCCGTGGAGCCGCCGCGCGGCCCGGAGGAGGGTTACCACGTCACCGAAGACCTGGTAGACCGATCGATTGGCTTCATACGTGACCTGCGTTCCATCCGGCCGGACCGGCCATACTTCCTGTACCTGGCTTTTGGCGCCACGCACTCGCCCCACCAGGCGCCGCGGGCGTTCATCGAGAAGTACCGTGGCCGGTTTGACGCAGGCTGGGATGAGGTGCGCGAGCGGTGGTTCGCCCGTCAGCAGGAACTGGGTATCCTCCCACCCGGGACGGAACTGGCCCCGCCCAATCCCGGCGTCCGCCCCTGGGCAGAGCTGAGCGGGCCACAACAACGCTTCGCCATTGCCTTGCAGGAGGCGTTCGCCGGTTTTCTGGACCATACCGATCACCAGATCGGCCGGTTGCTGGCCTTCTTGGAGCAGATGGGCGACCTGGATAACACCCTGGTCTTCTTGCTGTCTGATAACGGCGCCTCGCGCGAGGGCGGGCCGGATGGGGTGATGGACGAGTTCCGCTACTTCAACCGGATGCCGGAGGATGTCGAGGCCATCGGCGGGCGGCTGGATGAGATCGGCGGCCCCACCAGCCATCCCAACTACCCTTGGGGCTGGGCGCAGGCCGGCAATACACCTCTGCGCTGGTACAAGTCCTATACCCACGGCGGCGGTGTGCGTGATCCGCTGATCGTCAGCTGGCCGCGCCGCATCCAGGAGCACGGCGGCATCCGCCACCAGTTCCACCACGTCACCGATATCGTTCCCACCGTGCTGGAGGAGTTGGGCATCACCCCGCCCGCCACCGTGCGCGGCTACGATCAGATGCCGCTGCACGGCACCAGCCTGTCGTACACCTTCGACGCGCCGGCCGAGCGCACGCGCAAGCGGGTGCAGTACTTCGAGATGGGCGGCCACCGCGGGATCTGGCTGGACGGCTGGAAGGCCGTCACCAACCACACTCCCGGCGGTCCCTATGACGATGCCGAGTGGGAGCTGTATCACCTCGACGCGGACTTCTCTGAGAGCCACAATCTTGCGGCTGAGCACCCGGAGAAGCTGCGCGAGCTGGTCGAGGCGTGGTGGGTGGAGGCGGGCCGCTTCGGCGTGCTGCCGCTGGATGACCGGCCAACCGCGCAACTGTTCGCCACGCCACGCCGCCCGGGCACGCCGCATGCCGGCATGGTGTATGTCTACTACCCGCCCGTCTCCCATGTTCCTGCCGACGCCGCGCCACGGTTGGGCCTGCGCCCCTGGACTATCACTGCTGAGATTGAGCGGCCCGCCGCCGGTGGCGACGGTGTGTTGGTGGCGCGCGGCAGCCACAACCTCGGATTCAGCTTCTACATCAAGGATGGGCGGCTGGTGTTTGACTACAACGTCTTCGCCACCCACTATCGCGCCGTCTCCGAGATACCGTTGTCCGCCGGCCACTGCCGGGCGGGCGTCCACTTCGCCCCCACCGGCAACACGGCCGAGATCACGTTACTGGTCAATGGCGCGCCCGCCGGCCGGGCCCACGCCTCCCAGACGGTGCGTATTCTCGGCTCCACCGGCATGGATATCGGCCGAGATAGCCTGTCCCCCGTCACGCACGACTACCACGCTCCCTTCCCGTTCGAGGGGCTGATTCACCGCGTCACCTTCGAGACGCAGCCCGCCGGCCGCCGTGCCGAGCAGGCGCAACAGGCGGCCGAAGCGCGGGCCGAGGCGGGGAGGGAGTGACGAGAGGGGCGGCGCCGGTCGTTCCCCGCCGGCCGCTGCATGCTGCCGGCTTTCCAGAGGTGCCCTATGCTTCGGGCCGATGATATTCCCGTAGCGCATACTCCGCCCGGATTCTGGCAGGGCGAGATGCCACCACCGGTGCTGGCGGATTGCACGGAGCCGCTGCCGCCCGGTATTCCTGATATGCGTGGCTTGTGGCGGGCGTTCGCGGTGGAGGTAGATGGCCAGATGCGTGAGGATACCCGCCACGTCGAGCGCATCGAGCAGTGCGGAGACCGCGTCGTCATTACCGCCGGCGGTGTCATTCACGACATGCGTGCCGACGGCGACCTGGAGCACGGTGTCAACGATATCGCTGCGCGCACCGGCCAGCCAATCCGCGTCACCGCCGCCTTCGAGCATGGCCGGCTGGTGTTGCGTCCCTTCGGTGGCCCCATCGCCGTCACCCGCGAGCTGGAGGGCGACGTGCTGCTCTGGACCTTGCTGCCCCTCGCCCGCGTGACGAGAATGCGCCGTCTGGCGGGAGACGGGGAATGCGAAGGGATTGGGGACAAGGAATAGGGGCAAGCACTCATCCTCGTCCGCTTTCAGGCGAGGCGCCGGGGGTGAGGGGGAACTACCGCTGAAAGCTGAGCACTCCGATGACCGGTAGTCGCACGTGCTGCGTGCCCACCTCCGAGACCGCGCCGTCCCTGATACCGGCCGCTGCGGTCCCGCCGGACGCCGGATGCCGGGCTCCGGATGCCGCCATGATCATGCTGGCCGGTGGCACGTTCCGCATGGGCTCCAACGACGCCCTTGCCCGCCCGGCGGACGGCGAAGGGCCGGTGCGGCCGGTAACACTCGCGCCGTTCTGGATGGATCGCTACGCCGTCAGCAATGCTGACTTCGCCGGGTTTGTCGCTGCGACCGGCTATGTCACCGTCGCTGAGCGGCAAGGCTGGTCGTTCGTGTTTGGTGGGCTGCTGCCGGATGACTTTCCGCCCACCCGCGGAGTTGCCGGCGCGCCCTGGTGGCGGCTGGTGGAGGGCGCGGACTGGCGTCACCCCGAGGGGCCGCACTCCCACCTTGATCAGCGCTCGAACCACCCGGTTGTACATGTTGCCTGGCACGACGCCGCCGCTTACGCCGCCTGGGCGGGCAAACGCCTGCCGGCCGAGGCGGAGTGGGAGTTCGCCGCTCGTGGCGGGCTGGATGCGATGCGGTTTCCCTGGGGCGATGACCTCACCCCAGACGGCGAGCACCGCATGAACGTGTGGCAGGGTGTGTTCCCCACCGTCAACACGGCCGAAGACGGCTGGTGCGGCACCTGCCCGGTCGATGCCTTCCCGCCGAACGGCCACGGCCTGTACAACATGACCGGCAATGTGTGGGAGTGGTGCGCTGACTGGTTCGATACCCACTGGCATCGCACGGCGCCACGCGTCAACCCGCAAGGACCGCCGTACGGCCAGGCCCGGGTCATGAAAGGTGGCTCCTACCTGTGCCACATCAGCTACTGCGCGCGTTACCGCCCCGCTGCCCGCACCGGCAGCAGCCCGGACAGCACCACCGGCCACACGGGCTTTCGCTGCGCCCGTGATGTGGAGGAGGCCAGAACCTCCCCCTGACGCATCGGAGCGAACCATGCTCGCCCTGCCGGCACTGCCTGCCGATCTCGCTGCCCTCGCCCATGATCTGATGGCGGCCAATGACGTGCCGGGGATGGCGGTGGGTCTGCTGCATGACGGCCGCTTCGACGGTTGGGGTTTCGGCATAGCCAGCCTGGAAACGCGCACGCCGGTGACGGCCGGTACGCTGTTCCAGTGGGGCTCGATCTCCAAGGTGTTCACGGCCACGTTGATCTTGCAGCTCGTGGATCGCGGGCGGCTGGAGCTGGACACGCCGATCGTCAGCTATCTGCCAGAACTACAGCTGGCGGAGCAGGCGGCCACGCGGTCTGTCACCCTCCGCCACCTGCTCACACACACCTCGGGCATCTATGGGGACCGTTTCGAGGACTACGGCCACGGTGATGACGCCCTGGCCCGCGCCATTGCCGAGTTCCACACCCTGCCCCAGTGGACGGTACCGGGTACGACCTGGGCCTACTGCAACACCGGCTTTCAACTGGCAGGCCGGGTGGCGGAGGCGGTCCTTGGCGTCCCGTTTGAGACGGCGATGTACGAGCGGGTGCTGAACCCGCTGCGGATGGACCGCACCTTTTACTTCGCCCACGAGGCGATCACGTATCCGGTGGCCGTCGGACACAACCGGCTGCCGGGACAGGCGGCGGAAGTGGCGCACTCCTGGGGCCGCTCCCGCGCCCGCGCGCCCCAGGGCGGCCTGACCGGGACCGTCAGTGACCTGCTGCGGTTCGCCGCCATGCACCTGGCGGACGGAGTGATGCCGGATGGCACGCCGGTGCTCTCCGCCACCTCCGCGCGGCTGATGCGCGTGCCGCAGGTCGCAACTTCCTCGCCGGCTGATGCCTACGGCCTGGCATGGCAGTTACGCCGGTCGCGCGACGGCTGGATTGTGGGGCATGGTGGTAGCACGAACGGCTTCCGTGCCGCGCTGGCCATGGCACCGGAGCAGCGCGCCGCCGTGGCTGTGCTCACCAACGGCAGCGACGGCTTCCACGTCACACGGGCGGTAGAAGACTGGGCACTGGCGCGGTTCGGCGGTGGCGGGCCGGTGTTGCCGCCGGTGGCCGTTGTGGCGCCGGCAACGCTGCTGCCCTGCGCCGGGCGATACACCCGCCCCGACAACGACATCGACGTGACCGTGACAGACGGCGGGCTGTCCATCCACCTGGTGAAGACCGATCCCTTTACCCGCGTGCAGACGGATTGGCCACCGATGCGGGCCTTACCGCTGGGTGACGCACGCTTTCTGGGGCAAGACGGCCTGATAGCCGGTGAGGCTCTGGACTTTCTCGGCGGCTCCGCCACCGGGTTCACGTACCTGCGGCTGGATGGCCGCCTGCACCGGCGGATCGGCGCTGTGCCGCCGGCCTGAACGACCTGCCCCCGCCGCTCATCCTTACCCGAGATCCGGCACGCGGTCCTTTGCCGTACGGGAAATCCTGAGCCGTGTGGAACACCAACCGGGGGGCCTTTGGCAGCGAAGCCAGCCCCCTGGTGACAGCGATTGAGACGCCGGACCCCAAGACGGTCGTGGTCAAGCTGGCGCGGCCGTACGCCGTGACTTCAACCTCTTCGCCAATCCGCGCAGTACCTGTGGATTATGCCAAGAGAGACTGACAACGGCTTCGATCCGGCGAAGGAACAGATCGGCAGCGGTCCGTGGATGCTGGAGAAGGTCGAGTCAGATAAGGCGGTCACGCTCCGGCGCAACCCGAACTACTACTTCCTGGGCAAGCCGTACATCGACACTGTGCAGCGGGTGGTGATCACCGATACTGCCCAGAACATCGCGCCGTTCCTGGCCGGGCGGCTCGATGTGTACGGCGTCCCGCCGCAGCAGAGCGCCGAGGTCCAGAAGAACCGGCCGGACGCACAGGTAGTGAAGGTCGTTCCGCCAGCCGTGGATGCGCAACTACAACTACAGCGCCACCTACGGCGCTGCGGCGGAGGCGGCAATGGACGCCTGGATCAAGAAGTAGTGGGGGAGATTTCCCTGTGCCCCCTGCGCCGTCGCGAGCACAGGGGGCATGCATGCAGGGTAATACCAGCCGGCTCGCCGGCTTCCCGGCTAGTCCCGGCGGAAGAAGCCACCGAGCTTCTTGGCGATGTCATCCGCGCCGCCGGCCTTCTCCAGGAGGCCCGACACCTGCGGTAGCCGCTCGGTGAAGAACTCGATGGCCACCCGGGCGGCCTGCTCCGCCTGTTCGGAGGAGAGGTTGGCCCGCTCCTGGAGCGTTTGCTTGAGCGCACCGATATCGAGGTCCATGCTGTACCTCCTTACTGCGGCCATCATAGCCGCTCGGCCGTCCGTTTGCCCGCTTACGTCCCGGTCCATTCCGGGCGGCGCTTGGCGAGAAAGGCGCTGACACCCTCGCGGAAGTCGGCGCTACCGTAGGCGAGGCGCACCAGGTCGCTGCAATCCTCCTCGGGCAGCAGCCGCGCCTGGATGCGGCGCAGCCCCTCCTTCACTGCCTGCAGTGTCAGCGGCGCGTAGCCGCACAGCGTTGCCGCCAGCTCGCCGGCACGGGGCAACAGCGACTCCTCATCTGCCGTCACCTCGTTCAGCAGGCCAATGGCGAGCAACTCCGGCGCCGGTACCAGCCTTGCGGTGAACAGCACGTCCTTCACCCGCGCGATTCCCACCAGCGCCACCAGGCGCGCCAGCAGGTCCACCGTCAGGCAGTTGCCAAGCGTGCGGGCAATGGGCACGCCGAAGGAGGCGGAGGGGGAGCCGATGCGCAGGTCGCACACCGCCGCGATTGCTGCCCCGCCCCCGGCGGCCGGCCCGGCGATGGCGGCGATGGTGGGGAAGGGCAGCCGCTCCACCTTGGCAATGTACGATGACAGCTGCTTCTCGTAGCGCACACCGTCTTCGCCGCTGGCAAAGCCGCGGAACTCGGCGATGTCCGTTCCGGCGATAAAGGCCCTGCCGCCCGCGCCGCTAAACACGGCCGCGCGCAGGCTGGCGTCTGCCGCCATCTCGTCGCACAACGCCCCCAGCCGCTCGTACATCGCGAAGGTGAGCGCGTTGCGCGCCGCCGGCCGGTTGAAGGTGACCCAGGCGACCGCGCCTCGCCGCTCGTACAGCACCTCGTCCATCCCTGCTCCCTGCCCGCCGCCTGCCGCGGCGCTGCTGTGTTCAGCATGGCACGTTCACCCGTTGGGTGCTTGCCAGCGCCCAGGAGCGGGACCACAATGCGGGCACAGGCGACCGGGGGAGGCGCGGCGATGACAGCGATCCTCACGGAGGAGACGCGCACCGAGACGTTTCGGCGCGATGTCGCGGACGGCGGCGTGATCGAGACGTCGGATTGGATGCCGGAGGAGTACCGGCGGCGGCTGATCAAGTTCATCGAGATGCATGCCAACAGTGAGATTATGGGCGCGCTGCCGGAGGGGGATTGGATTGGCCGCGCCCCCTCGCTCAAGCGCAAGCTGGCGCTCTCCGCCAAAATTCAGGACGAGGTGGGGCACGCGCAGATGCTCTACCGGCTGGTGGAGGACCTGGGCAAGCCGCGCCCGCAGATCTTCGCCGATTTGACCTCCGGCAAGAGCAAGTTCCACAACGTCTTTCACTACCCCACCCGCTCGTGGGCCGATGTGGGGATCATCGGCTGGCTGGTGGACGGCGCGGCGATCATCTCCCAGTCGGCGCTGCTGCGCTCCTCCTACGGGCCATACACCCGCGTAATGAAGCGGATCTGCTGGGAGGAGGCGTTTCATCTCAAACAGGGAGAGGATGTCTGTTTGACGCTGGCCGGCGGCAGTGCACTACAGCGGGAAATGCTGCAGGACGCCCTCACCCGCTGGTGGGAGCCGCTGATGATGTTTCACGGCCCGCCCACCCCGCCGGAGCAGGACGGCGACCTCGCCTGGCGGATCAAGACCAAGCCCAACGACGCCCTGCGCCAGGAGTTTCTGGACCGTTACGTCCCCCAAATTTGGGAGCTGGGACTGACTATCCCAGACCCGGCCCTGAAGAAGGATGTGCAGACCGGCCGCTGGCGCTACACCGAGCCGGACTGGTCGCGTCTGATCGCCGTTGTCACTGGCTCCGGCCCCGCCAGCGCCCAGCGCCTCGGCTTCCGTCGCTTGACGTACGAAGAAGGAGCTTGGCTGCGGGCAGTCACGATGAACGCCTGAACCTTAAGCCGCCGGCCACGAACCGGCGACGAGCCGGCAGCCGGTAGCACCGAGCGTCGCTCCCCCTCTCCCGCTCAAGTGAGGGAGGGGGACGGGGAGTGAGGGCGAGCCCCCGGCCTTTGGCCGCCGGTAAACGTACCTGAAGGGAGCCCGCTCGTGGGAGCGTTCGTCGTCTTTCGCCAAGAGGAGCCGGGCGGGGCGTTTGTGCATTGCGGCAGCGTCGATGCGCCGGATATGGAGCTGGCCTGCCAGTACGCCCGCGATATCTTCAGCCGCCGCGAAGACGCCCAGCGGCTGTGGGTGGCTCCGCAGGAGGCGATCCGTGAGGTGGCAGACGGGGATCTGCTCCGGCCGGCGCTGGACCGAACGTACCGGCTGGGGCGCGGCTACCGCGTGACGGTGGAGAAGCGCCGCCGCATCAAGGCGCGGATCGCCGCCCGCGCGGAGGCCGAACAAGGAGAGGCCGTATGACCCCTGCCGCCCGCCAGGCGCTCGCCCGCTACCTGATGGCGCTGGCCGATGATGAGCTGGTGATCGGCTACCGCGACACGGAGTGGACCGGCGTCGCGCCCATGGTGGAGGAAGATATCGCCTTCAGTTCCATGGGCCAGGACGAGGTGGGCCACGCTCGGCTGTACTACATCCTGCTGCACGAGCTGACCGGCACGAATCTGGATTACCGCGCCCGTGCGCCGGGGGAGTACCGGCACGCGCGCCTGGTGGAGCTGCCTGCCGCGCCGCGCTACTCGCCCGATGGTGCGCATACCGGCGGAGACTGGGCCTTCGCCCTCGCGCGGCGCTACTTATACGACCAGTTCGACGCCGAGCGGCTGCTGATGCTACGTTCGTGCACGTGGGCGCCACTGGCGCAAGCGGTGGAGAAGCTCCAGCGCGAGGAGACGTATCACCTGCTGCACGGCGAGACCTGGATCGACCGGCTGGCGGCCGCGAGCGGCGACGGGCGGGCGCGACTGGAGACGGCGCTCACCCGCGTCTGGCCGGAGGCGCTGGGGCTGGCCGAGCCGGTGGAGGATGAAGATCGCCTAGTGGCGGAAGGCATTCTCACCGCCTCATCCGCGCAGGTGCAGAGCCGCTGGCTGGCGCGCATCGCTCCTACCCTCCTGCGCCACGCCCTGCCCTTCCCGGCGGCGTGCGGCGCGGACGGTGTCTGGCGGGCCACGGTTGCGACTGAGACCGGCGGCCGCCGCGGCCTGCACTCCGAGCACTGGCGGCAGATGTGGGAGGAGATGACCAGCGTCTACCGCCTTGATCCGGCGGCGACGTGGTGACGAGGGAATAGGGAATAGGGAATGGGGATAGGGCCGTTCTCCCTCGGTCGCGTGCCTGACCGGTGGGACGCAGTGCCGGTCGGTCCGGGGGCCGGGAGGTGAGGGGCCGGCTTCGTCTCCGAATTCCGGATGCCGCGATAGGGGGTGAGAGGTGGACAGCCGCCTGATGCGCGCCTGGGAGATGCTGGCCGGTGTGATGGACCCGGAGATTCCGGCGCTATCCGTGGTGGACCTCGGCATGATCCGCGAGGTGTACCTGGCCGGTGACATCCTCGTCGTGGAGCTGATGCCCACCTTCGCCGGTTGCCCGGCGGTGGGGATGATGCAGGTTGACATCGCAGAGCGGCTGGCCGCCCTTGCTCCGCTTCACGTCGTGATTGTGCGGTATGAGCCGTGGACCTCGGCGCGCATCACCGCGGCCGGGCGGGAGAAGCTGCGCGCCGCCGGCTTCGCCCCGCCGCCACGCGGGGACCTGCTGCAGCTCACCGTCATCTCCGCCGCCGCCTGCCCCTACTGCGGCTCCACCGAGACTCGCATGGAGAGCCCCTTCGGCCCTACCGCCTGCCGCGCCATCCACTATTGCCGTGCCTGCCGTCAGCCCTTTGAGCAGTTCAAAGCGGTGTGAGCCTGTCAGCGATCAGCGCGGGCCAGGGGTGCTCCCGCCCCTCCCAAGGCTGACGACGCGTTTGCCCCTTCATCCCCCATCCCTCATCCTTCAGGGCTATGATGAACGTGCTCTCGCTCAACATCTGGCATGACTCGGGCCCGTGGCCGGCGCGGGCGAAGCTGATTCGGGACTGGATTGAACGGCTCCAACCGGACCTGATTGGTTTTCAGGAGGTGCTGCGCGGCGGCGGGCGCAACCAGCTTGGGGATATGCTGGGTGACCTGGGCTATCACACCGACTTCGCGATGGCCGCGCGCTTCTGGAACGATCCGAGCGCGGAGTTCGGCAACGCCGTGGCCAGCCGCTGGACCGTGATCGACCGTGAGGAGCTGGCACTACCGCATCTGGACAGCGGTGAGACACGCTGTGCCCTCTCCGTCACCGTCGATGCGCCGGTTGGACCGGTGAGTTTCACGGTCACGCACCTCAACTGGAAGTTCCATCACGGCTACGTGCGCGTACAGCAGGTGCAGGCGCTGGCGGAGCTGGTCCTACGCCGCCGGCCGCGGGGTGGCTTCCCGCCGATCATCACCGGCGACTTCAACGCCGAGCCGAACGCCGATGAGATCCGCTACATGACCGGGCTGGCCACGATCAATGGGCGCAGCGTCGCCTTTCATGACGCCTGGCGTGTCGCCGGGCGCGGAGTAGAGACCGCTACCTGGAGCAACCGCAACCCATACTCCGCCACCGCATTGGAGCCGGACCGGCGCATCGACTACATCTTCACAGGGCAGGCGGACGCGCAGGGCCGCGGGCATCTGCTCGGTTGCCGGGTCGTGTGCGATGAACCGCAAGGCGGGGTGTGGCCGTCGGACCATTTTGGCCTGTTCGCCGAGCTGGCCACTGAGCCGGTGCGTCCCGCGCTGCCGGGATAGCGCCTTCCACGAGTTGCCTGACAGACGGCGTCCCGGCGGCGCGGTATGGTGCGGGTAGGTGGCTACCTGCCAAAGGAGAAAGCGTCATGCCGGCACGATGGAAGCCATGGATGGTAGCCGGAGCCACAGGCGCCGGACTGATGTTCCTGCTGGATCGCGGCCAGGGGCCGGCCCGCCGGCGTGTGCTGCTGCGTGCCGTGCGCACCGGCGCCCGGGGCGGCGTCCGCGCGGGATACGGCACCGTTGGCCGCGCCCGTGGCTGGGCGCACCAGGTGCGCGGCTGGTTTGGCCCACCTCCGCCCGAGCCGGAGCGCGACCAGTTCATCAAGGATCGGGTGCAAAGCGCCCTCGGCCACCGGCGTGATCTGCCGCTGCACCGGCTGTCGTTCGATGCAGCCGACGGCGTGGTGCACATTCGTGGCACCGTCACCAGCGGTGCGGAGGCGCGCGATGTCGTGGCCGCGGTAGCGGCGGTGCGCGGTGTGCGCTCGGCCATCAGCCGGATGCGGCTGCCGGATGGCACACCGGCGGACGGCATGGGGGGAGACGCGCACCCCTATGGTGACGGGCCGCGCGCCGCGGCGTACGCCGGCGCCGTGCGTCGGGCGCTGCTCTCGCGCTGGCCGGAGCTGACCGACCTGGACATCATGGACAGCGATGGCCATCCAGACCGGCTAGCCACGGTCATCGCCCGGCGCACGGGCCAGCCCGAGGCAGCGGTGCGCCCCGTTCTGGATAGCATCATTGCGGCGGCGGTGTAGTGCGGATAGCCCGTGCGGTCAGCGCACACTTGCGTCGTATTCCATGCTGATGTGCCCGCCCGCCCGATAACGCTCGATTTCTTCGTCAGAGAAGCCGAGCACATCGCGGTACACGTAATCGTTGTGCTCGCCGAACATCACCGGCGGCTGATAAAACTCGACCGGCGTCTCCGACAGCTGCCACAGCGGGCCGGCGTACTCATGCGTGCCGGCATCGCCCTGCGTCTGGGTGCGGAAGAACCCACGGGCGCGCAGGTGGGGATCGGCAAACATGCGCGAGGCCTCCAGCACCGGCATCGCGGCGATACCGGCGGCCTGGCAGGCGTGGGCGGCGGCATAGTCCTCCTGGCCGCGGGTCCACCCGGCGATACCGGCGTCAATTTCTCGGTAGTGCTGCGCACGTCCGGCGTTGGCGGTGAAGCGGCCATCCTGCGCCCACGCCGGGCTGCCCATCACCCGTACCAGCGCCTGCCACTCTTCATCGGTTTGGACGTGAATCGAGATCCAGCGGTCCTCCATCGTCTCGGCCGTGCCAGGGGATAGGCAGGGGTAGACGCCGCACGGAGCGCGGCCGTGCACATCGCGGTTGCCGATGGTGCTTTGGACGTGGCGATTGAGGCTGTAATCCATAATTGCCTGCGAGAACATCGCCGCGGCGTTCTCGGCTTGTCCGATCTCGATCAGTTGCCCGGCGCCGGTACGGTCCCGGTGCCACAGTGCCGCCATCGCCGCGAAGGCGCCCTGCGCGCCGGCCAGGTAGTCGCCGGAGTAGATGGCGGTGTTCGATGAGGGTTCATCGTCGTCGTAGCCGCGCAGCAGGGTGTGGCCCATGACCCCTTCCAGGTGCACGCCCAGCGCCCGCGCATCGAAGTATGGCCCGGTGCTGCCGTAGGCGGGGACACGGATGAAGATAATGTCCTCCTTCGCCTGCCGCAGCCAGTCGTAGGTGATGCCCAGTTTTTCCATGGTGCCGGTGGCGTTGTTCTCGTAGACGATGTCCGATCTGGCCACCAGCCGCCGTAGCGCCTCCATCCCCTCCGGCCGGCGCAGGTCGACGGTGAAGCTCTTCTTGTTGCGATACAGCGAGACAAATGTCGGGCTGTAGTTCCAGGGACGGGGGCCGGGAACGTTGCCCGGTAGCCCGCCGCCCCAGGCGTTCGACAAAGCGAGGAGTGCCTGCGGCGGCCGTGCCATCGCTCCGCGCGTCATTGGCTGCCACACGAGCGGGTTTTCCGGCTTGATGATCTCCGCGCCCAAATCGCCCATCAGCATCGTGGCAAATGGCCCTGCCCACACCACGCACAAATCCACCACGCGGATTCCGGCCAGCGGCTTGTTGGACATCGTCAACTCCTTCATCCTCCCTGTTACGGGCAACCCTGCAGCTCGGCCTCCAGCGTGAGGCGCTGGGCATCCGCCGCGACCTGGAAGGTGATTATGGCGCGCTCCGTGCTGCCGGGGGCGACGGCCTCGGACGGAGCCCTGGCGGCATATTCCGCGGCGAGTGCCAGGGTTTCGGCTGGGCCGGGGGAGCGCGCGCTAAACGGCCGGCCGCGTTCGTCGCGCAGGCGCAACGTCTGATCGATGTCGGAGCGTTCGGCGCCGGTGTTGGTGACGCTCACCACAGCCAGCACCCACAGCGTCCCCTCTTCGGCAGTTACCCCTGCTAGCACGCGCGCCGATAGCGCCCGCTCTACTTCGATGTCAAACCGCGCCGGTCCCTTGCAGGTGGAGACGATCTGCCCCACCAGCGTGCCGGCGGCGACCGGTACCGGCGGAGCCGCTAGCGCCGCGTTCGCTTCGGCGAGGGTGCTGACGGCCGGACCGGTGGGCAGCGCCGCCAGCGCGCCGCTGTCGTCGGTGTGGAACTGTATCGGGAGCCGCTGCCCGGCTCCTGCCACCCAGTGGCGGCCGTCGGCTGCCACCACAAACGCGCCTTCAGGGATGCCGGGCTGCGAGGCCACGTGCCGCCAGCCGCCGAGCACCACCAACGCTGCCACCAGCCAGCCGGAGAGCGCGGAAAGTCGTGTGCGCATGGATACTGATCCCGTCCCGTGTTACGCGCGGGGTGCGGATATCCGCGGGTTCACACACCGGCGGTCAGGAGCTCTGCCGTGTGCTGGCCAAGCAGCGGCGCCGGCCGGCGGATGGCCCAGCCGCCCTCCTGCATGATGAACGGGCGGCCGGGAATCTCCACCGGCCCCATCACCGGGTGTTCCACGGTTTGCCAGAAGCCACGACCGCGGAAGTGCTCATCCTCAAACAGATCCTGCACCGTAAACAGCGGACCGCACATCACTTTGGCGCGGCGCGCTTCGGTCCATACTTCGCGCTTGGTGCGGCTCAGGCACCAAACGATGAACTGCGCGTTCCATTCATCGATCAGCGCCGGGTTCATGCGCGCCAGCGGGTCCTGATAGCGCGAGTCCTGCGCCCACTCCTCGCCGATCATGTCCACCACGCGGTCGGCATGGAGGCCGGCGTTGGTGAAATCCACATAGCCATCGGCAACCTGATAGATACCCGATGGCATTCCACCGGCCGCGCCGGCGGCGCGCTGCGATCTGCGGCCGCTGAACTGGTAGGCGATGCCGGCAGCATGACGGCGGTCCACCCCACCGAAGTGCGTCTCGGCGATGGCGACATCGGCGCGCTGGGCGATGCCATGGCGGCGGGCGCCGGTGAGCAGCCCGGCAGCCGCAACAGCGGCGGCCGAACCGGACTCGAACAGCGCCGCCGTCCCCGCCATCTTCACCGGCTCGCGGTCCGTGCGGCCCATGGTGTACATCTCACCGGCAAAGCCATACATGACCAGTTCGGTGGCCTTGTAGTCGCGGTAGGGGCCGTCCTGGCCGAAGTTGCTGATGGAGAGCATGCAGATGTTGGGGTTGGCCTGACGGAAGAACTCCCAGCCGCAACCCAGCCGCTCCAGCGTGCCGGGGGAGAAGTTCTCCACCACCAGATCGGCCCCGGCAGCAAGGCGGGCCAGCCCGGCGCGGCCATCTTCGGTGCGCAGGTCTAGCACCACCGAGCGCTTGTTGGTATTGAGCAGAAAGAACAGCCCGCTCTTCTCCGGATGCGCTTCATCCCCCTGGAACGGCGGTAGCGTGCGGGCAATATCCCCTTCTGGCGGCTCCACCTTGATCACATCCGCTCCGAAGTCGGCCAGCAGCTTGGTAGCATACGGCCCGACGATGTGATGCGTCAGGTCCAGCACGGTCACGCCATCAAACGCCTGCATACGTCCCTCCCTGCCGCCTCCCCGGCAGCCTGTGCGTGTGCGCCAGAGCATAGCGGGGGCAGGGGACAGGGGGAAGGGGATGGTGCGCCCACGTCTGGCAGGACGCCGCCGGTATCCGCCTATACTGGCTTCGTGGACGGCCTGAAGGGGATGTCCGGCAAGCCGGTGTGGAGAGCGGCCAGGGGAGGTCTTGTCCCCAGCTGTGGCAAGCACAGGGCTACCGGCCCCCCTGCTCTGCGGGCCTTACCAGGAGGACGGGCTGCGAGCACTCGCCCCACTTGGGCCCCCTGGCAGGGGGTCGCGAGCCGCGAGAGCGGGACCGGCGACCGGCGCCGGTAGGGATCTGGGCAGCATGGCAGCGGGACAGTGGTGAAAGGAGCGGCCGGTGCCGTTCAAGCTGCACCTCGATACGGACATCGGCGGCGACACTGATGACTTGTGCGCGCTGGCGCTGCTGCTGGCCGTGTCTGGTGTGGAGTTGACGGGCATCACCACCAGCACCGACCCCGGCGGGCAGCGTGCCGGGCTGGCAGCACACGCGCTGGCGCTGGCCGGACGCACGGATATCCCCGTGGCGGCAGGCGCAGGTGGCACCCTTGCGCCCGGCTACCTGCGCGCCGAGCTACCGGACACCGTGCGCTACTGGGGGACGGCCATCGCGGCCCGGCCGGGGCCACCCGGCGCAGCGATGGACCTGCTGGCGCACAGTATCGACGCCGGGGCGGCGGTGCTGGTGATTGGCCCGTGGACGAACCTCGCCCTGCTGGAGACGGCGCGTCCCGGCAGCCTGGCAGAGACACATATCGTGTGTCAGGGCGGGGCAGTCAGCCCGGCACGGCCCGGCTACCTGGCCGCCGGTCCGGAGATGGACTACAACGTCCGCCAGGACACCGCGGCGGCACGCATCGTGCTGGAGCGGGCCGGTCCCACCCTGGCGCTGGCGCAGACTCCGGTGGCATTGGAAGCCTGTCTGCGCGCGTCGGATCTCCCGAGGCTGCGCGCCGCCGGCCAGCTCGCCCGGCTGCTGGCCTGGCAGGCGCAGCGCTATCATGAGGATGATGCCGGCGCCGCCGCGGGCGCGGGCTGCCCCTCCCTGCCGGATGACCTGCTCAACTTCCAGGCCGACGCCGTGGCCGCGGCGCTGGCGCTGGGCTGGGACTGTCTTTCAGTGGAGGAGACA
>CAUJGQ010000099.1 GCA_963170165.1 Chloroflexota bacterium
GAGGAGTGTGTTGGTCACCTGCGCCGTCTGACCGAGGACGTCCGATGTATAGCCTTGGATGGGTTTGGTAACGGCGGCCACCTCGACCGTCAGGTCATTCTCGGCCATCGCGCCGAGGCCATTCTCCAGGCTGGTGGCGCAATGCTCCGTGATTGAGGTGAGGACCCGGGCCAGCGCGGCGGCACCACGCTTGATGCCGAGATGGAACGCGGCCAGCACGGTGAACATACCCAGCGGAACAAGAACCGCGACGGCGAGCAGGGCCTTGAGCCACAGCGCGGTGGCGTCTCGCGCCGAGCCGGCCGCGCGTTCGGCGCGGGCGTTCATCATGCGCTGAAACTCCGCGATGGGCGCCATGATGATGCTCTTGTCCTGAGCATACTTGTCATCAAACATGATGGTGCGCGCCGTCGCGAGCTTCTCTTCCCGGCTCAGTCCCCGATCGACATCAGTGAGCTTGTATGCGCCGATCGCCGGGGGCATCCGGTTCTCTGGCACGCCCTTCGCTTCCAGCACCAGCCGCATCGCCCGTGATTCCGTGTCCACCAACGCATCGGAGCTGGCCTTTGCCTTGGCGATCAGGTCTAGCTCGGCCTTGGGCGCGCCGAGCTCCATCAGCCGGTTGACCACACGGTCACGATTCTTGGTGACATTGATCTCGCTCCGTGGTTGGTCAGGTGCTGATCGTCAGCAGTGACGGCGAAGCCGCGCGCTTCGGCGGTGAGGTAGTCGGACGCCGCGGCCAGATCGATGCCGAGTTGCCTGAATTCCGCGCGGTCCGCCGCAGCGCGTCGCTCGTCGTTGACCGAACGGGTGACCAGCAGTGCTGCACAGGCGAGAATCGTGGCCAGCGCCAAAAATGTCCCTACAGCGGCTTTGTTCAGGACGGAGAGATTGATGCGCATGTTGCCTCCCGAGGTGCTGGGACTCTTGTCGTGCCAGATGGACGCGCTTGATCCCGCAATCGCGTTCAGTAGGATGTCCAGCACGGAGGGACGGCGACCGGTGTCGTGTGGGTTCATGAGCAGCCCGCCCATACTCGCTCTGACTCCACCGTGAGCATCGGGACCGTACGGCAAACCCGAAGCCGTGTGGATGTCACGGGTACGTCACAACAGGGATACGAAGCAACGCCGGTGTGCTTGCCAGCATCGCGCTGCCCGCATCTCGAAGATGACGCGGCCCGGCATCGATGCGAGGCCGAGCACGAGCGGATGCAGCGTTCCCCATCGATGGCCGTTGCCTGCTGTGCTGCCTGGCTACGCCTTGCCGGCCAGTGCGTCGCAATTGCGTTCCAGCGACAGTGAGTACACTCCGAGTCGAGGGTGCGGGAGCGGGGAGGCTGCCCGCACGGCGAACACGCCTTGGGGTGGAGCGGTGGCGGCGCTACCAGAGGATCTGACCGAGGCGGTCTCGGCATATGACGCGGCTAACCTGGCGTGGGGGCGGTACTGGCGCTATGTGTTGCGCCCGGCGGCGCAGGCGCCCGACGCCGGGGCCGTGCGCGCCGCCTTCGGCGAGGCAGCGCTGGCGGCGCCGCAGTCGGACCAGCCGGAGGAGGTATTAGCCTTCTTCGATGCGCTGGCTACTGCCTTCCAGGCGCTCGAAGCGTTGCTGGTACGGCTGCCGGAGGAATTGCGCACCGGCGATGTACTGGTGGCTCCCGCCGCCCTGCGCGAGGCCATCGCGGCGCTGGGGCCGTGGGTGGCGGGAGAAGGTGCGGGTGAGCGGCGGGGGTAGGGGTAACGGGCGCGGACCTCACTTGTACGCCGCCGGTGGCCCGCCTCAGGCGGCGCAGGCAGGGCCGGAGCCGGCGGCATCAATCTGTGCCAGCACGTCCTGAACGGCAAGGGGCTTGGTGAGATAGGCACGGGCGCCGGCGGCGAGCAACGTATCGATCTGCTGGGGCGAGGCGTCGGCGCTGACGACCACGACGGGGATGGCGGCCGTGGTGGGGCCGGCTTTGAGTTCTGCGAGCACCTGTTCACCGCTGATATCGGGCAACTGCCGGTCCAGCAGCAGCAGCGCCGGACGGCAGCGGCGGGCCAGGTCCAGCCCCTCGCTGCCCGTCAGCGCGGCCAGCAGCGTCACGCCGGGGCGCATGGCGACAATCGCCTGCATCAGCTTGATGTTGACCGGATTGTCTTCGATGTACAGCACCGTGCAGGCCACAGGTGGAGGCAGAGAAGCGGGCTCGAACGCTGCCGGAACCGCCAGCACTGCCGGCGCGTCCTCGCTGCGTGGCAGATCGACCCAGAAGGTGCTGCCCTCTCCCGGTGCGCTCGTCACTCCCAGGATGCCGCCCATCGCCTCGGCCAGCCGGTAGGACAGCGCCAGTCCAAGGCCGGTGCCCTCCACGCCGGAGCGGTCGGCATCCAGCCGCTCGAAGGGGGTAAACAGGCGGGCCCGTTGCTCTGCGGTCAGTCCGGGGCCGGTATCGGTGATGCATAGCCGGGCGAATGCCGGCCGGCGCGGGTCTTCCGCCTCGGTGATGGTCACCGTGCCGCCGGGGTAGTTGTACTTGATGGCATTGGACAGCAGGTTGAGCAATACCTGACGCAGGCGCTGATGGTCGGCCAGCACCGAGGTGGCGCGCTCGCCCAGCCGGTTGACGATGCGAATGTCTCGCTGCACGGCCAGCGGGCCGACCATCGCTTCCGCTTCGCCCGCCACCTCTGCCAGGGGCACAGGCTGTGACTCCAGTTGCAGCCGCCCGGACTCGATGCGGGAGATATCCAGCACCTCGTTGATCATGCTGAGCAAGTGCTTGCCCGCGTCCAGGATCATGCGGATGTTTTCGGTGTCCTCCTCGGTGCGCTCGTCCATCTCCATCAACTGGGCAAAGCCGAGGATGGCGTTGAGCGGTGTGCGCAGCTCGTGGCTCATGCGCGACAGGTACTCGCTCTTGGCGCGACTGGCGGCGGCAGCCTCGGCCTCTGCCCGCCGCCGTTCGGCAATCTCCTCCTCCAACAGCGCGTTGGCGTTGGACAGCTCCACCGTCCGCACCAGTACCCGCTGCTCCAGCTCGTCATGGGCTTCTTGCAGGGCGCGCGCTGCCAGGCGGGTATCGGTCACGTCGTGCAGGGTGATCACCACTCCCTCGACGCCCGGCTCGGTTGTCAGGTTGACGGCGGTCAGATCCACCTCGCGCCAGGCGCCGCTGGCGTGCAGCACGCGGGCCGGGAGCGTAACCGTTCCACCCTCCGGTGGCAGCTGCAACAGTGCCCGCTCCGTGGCCCGGACGCTGTCCGGATGCAAGAAGCCATCGACAGGCTGATCAAGACAATCCTCGCGCTCGCGGCCCAGCACCGTCGCCGCCGAAGGGGTGATGTAGCGCACCATCCCGGCAGCGTCGCTCACGAGAATCACGTCGGTGGCGTGCTGGACCAGCGCCCGAAACCGCGCCTCACGGTGTCCGATCTGCTGGAGCAGGGCGATGGAGCGCTGATTGAGGCGGTTGTTATCGCGGAAGACGGTCACCTGGCGGGCCATACCCAGAGCCGTGAGCGCTACCGCTGCTGTCACCAGGCCCGCCGCGGGCTCACCGCGCAGTTGTACCGCCAGCACCACCAGCATCAGCAGACCCAGCGCCAGCGCGGAGTAGGCCAGCGGGCTAAAGGAACGAGCACCGGTGGCGGTCGGGGCAGCTCCGGCCTGCGTGTCCGGCTGCACCTGCTGAGGTGTGGCAGCCACCAGCATCAGCCAGGCCGCCAGCACCCAGGCCGCGTCGGGCCAGTCACCGCTGGCATACCGATCGGCCAGCTCCAGGCGGGTGAAACCGGCATCGGCGATGATGAAGGCAACGATGCCGAGCAGCAGCGCAGCGCGGCGGGCGTGTGGCAGGCCGCGTAGCAGCACGTTGGTCGCGCCCAGCAGCAATGCCAGGTCACCAACTGGGTACGCGATACTGAGCAGGAGGGCCGCCGTCCCATCCTTGTTCGCCTGCACCACCGGTGCGATCACAAACAGCCACAGGGCGATACCGCCGCCCAGCAGCACCATCAGGCCATCGAGCCAGTAGTCTCGCTGGGCAATCATCCTGCGCCGCGACGGTGGAAAGCGGAACAACCCCGCGGCCAGCAACGGATAGAAGGCGAGATAGCCCAGGTCGGCCCAGGAGGGGAAGGGCTCCTGGTGCAACACCTCTTCGTATACCAGCCAGGTAGCTTCACCGGCGGCGTAGGCGGCAAAGGCGAGCATGACCAGCAGCCATGCCAGCCGGGTGAGGCCGGCCGGCACGCGCCGCGCCTGCCAGCCGGAAACGATGGTGGCGGCCGCCCACAGCGGCACGGTAGCGACATTTGCCACCAGCGCCACGGTCCCGGTGCCCCCCCAGCGGTACCCCAGCCAGGCGAGCACGCCCGCCGTGTACAGCGTGCCGGCCACGAACAGCCACCGCGCCACACGCGGGGCATCTAGCAGATGGAACACAAAGACCCTGGGGGAGAAGTGACGCATAGCGGTCAAACGACGCCGGGCTCATGTACTGACATCGCTTTAGGTATCGGTAACGTACGCCCGCCGGTATAGCGGGCAGGCGGCTCGTTAAACACCCGAGCAGGGAGAGGCTGGTCTTCATCCGTCGCTCCGGCCAGGGGCATGACGAGGGAGCGTGCCCGCTACGCCCGGGCCCCGGTTCCCTTCCCGCCATCCAGCGAACGGTAGGTGGTGCTGAGCAGGTGGATGGCGAGGGCGAACGCGACGAGCAGCAGGCCGCCGGCGGCAACCGTGGCTTGGACGCCGATCAGGCGAGCAAGGGCGCTGGCAGGAAGGACGCCCAGCGGGGTGAGGCCGAACGTCGTCATCATTAGCGCCATCACCCGGCCGCGCACTTCGTCCGGGATCACCTGCTGGACCGCCGTGCTGTTGATGGTCATACCCAGCATGGCGGCGACATCGGCGATGGCGATCATCACCAGCGCCGGCCAGAGCGACGGCGAGAGGGCGAACGCCACCAGAAACGCGCCGAACAGCACCAGCGAGGACGTCATCAGCAGGGCAGGGCGGCGGGGGTTGTTCAGGTTGGCGGCGATGATGGCTCCGACCAACCCGCCGATGCCGCCCGCCGCCTGAATGATGCCGATGCCGGCGGCGTCGGTGTGCCACACATCGGCGAAGGCAGGCAGCAGGATCTGAGCAGGCATCGCCAGCAGCATCGGCAACATGCTGGCCAGCAAGAGTAACAGCACCAGCCGGGCGCCGCGCAGGTAGGCGACGCCCTCCGCGAGTTCCTTGAAGATGCCGGTGCGCGGCCGGGGTGCGCTCTCCTCCACGCCCGCGCCCACGCCCGAGAACAAGAAGACGGCGAGGGCGTAGAACACCACGGTGACGACAAAGCCACCGCCGATGCCGATTGGCGCCACCAGCAGACCGGCGAGGGCGGGGGCCGCGATGCGGGAGACGTTCATGGAGCCTGAGTTGAGGGCAATGGCGTTCATCAGCCGGTCTTTGCCCACCAGGTCCGGCACAATCGCCTGGCGGGCGGGCATGTTGAAGCTACCAGAGGTGGCCATCAGCACGGAGATGGTCACCAGGTGCCAGTAGGTGATGGTATCGGTCAGCACCAGCACGGTGGTGGCCGCGGCCAAGAGCAGCTGCACCGCCTGGGAGATGACGATCACCTTGCGCCGGTCCACCCGGTCGGCCACGACGCCGGCGAAGGGGGAGGCGAGCAGGGTGGGGATAGCAAAGGCAGCGTTGATCACGCCGAGGGCAAAGGGGTCCTTGGTGAGGATATACACCAGCCAGCCCCGCAACATGATCTGCATGTTCATGGCGAAGAAGAAGGCGGATGTGCCAAGGAAGAAGCGGGCGAAGGCCGGATTATCCAGTGACTGGAAGGTCGTGCCCAGGGAGCGCGGCAGCGGCAGCCGCCGGAGCGCGGGGCGCGAGGTCTGGGTAGCCATGTGGCGCCTGCCCTGTGAAAAGAAAACGGGACGAGCGGGGTGGCGCGCGTCCCGTGGTGAAGTACCGGCATGAGCGCCGCGGAGGTTAGCCGGCGGGGGCGGCCTCGAGTTGCGCCAGCCAGCCGCGATAGGTTTCCAGCTTGCCTTCCAGCTCGTGCTGCATGTGCTGGAGCTGTTCTGCCTTCTCGCGGATGATGGCGTGCTGTTTCTCGGTGATGGCGATGGTTTCCATCAGCCGGCTCCGCTTCTCGTCGGAGCCCGCCTCACGGCTCCAGCCGGCGCGGATCTGGGTCTTGAGTTCCTCGGCTTCGACGAGGTCTTTGATCTCAGCGAGCGACATCCCCAGCAGCTTCTGTAGCCGCCGGATCTGCTCGACCCGCTGGACATCTTCCTCGGAGTACAGGCGGAAGCCGCCATCCATGCGCGAGGGGGGCTTGAGCAGCCCCTTTTCCTCGTAGAAGCGCAGCGTGCGCTGGGTGACGCCGGTGCGCTCGGCGACCTCGCCAATCTGCAGAAACGCCCCATCGCGAATGGCCACGGCGCTTCCCCCACCCAGCAAGCCTGCTTCGGGCCAGTGTACGCGTCACCTTACGCGCACGTCAAGGTGAGAGTACACGCCTGACAGGGCTGCCCGGCAAGGCCGTACGGTAATTCCCCTTGTGATACGGGGCACAACTGGCGGGCAAAGCCGTCAAAACGTCCACGTCTTACCGGACAGAAGCGGGTCATGCAAGGGCTTAGGGTTAGGTCGTGGTGACGCGGCGCCGTTGGACGGCGGAAAGGTCCGGCGCAGGCGTCACAAGAAGCGTACTTAGCATCCTTTAGGGGGAGCTTCCATGAGCCGCCGCACACTGGACATCGTGCTCGCTACTGGTGGAGCGCTGTTCGCAGTGCTCATCCTGGTCCTCGGCCTCGTCGCCCGCAACCAGGCGAACTTCGCCAAGGACTACGTGAAGGAACAGCTCGGCGAACAGAAGATCACCTTCGCCACCGCCGACAAACTGACGGAAGAAGAGAAGGCCTGGAAGAGTGGCTCTAGCTGCCTGACCACCTACGCCGGCCAGGCGATGGAAACGGGCCCGCAGGCCGAGTGCTACGCCAACTACTACATCGCCATGCACATGGCCCGCTCAGCCAAGACCGCCGGCTTTGAGGGCGAGACCTACGCGACGATCGGCACGGTGCAGACGGGGCTACGCGCCCAGCTGACCGAGGCCAAGAACGCCAAGGACGACGCCAAGGCCGCCGAGATCCAGAAGAAGCTGGACTCCGCCACCAGCCTGCGCGAGACCCAGTTCAAGGGCGAGACCCTGCGCGGTCTGCTGCTGACCACCTACGGCTTCAGCATCTTCGGTGAGCGCGCCGCCCTGGCCGGCACCCTCTGCCTCGGCATCGCTGCACTGGCCATCCTGGTCTCCGCCGCCGGTTTCGTCCACGCCTTCATGACGCCGAAGGAGAAGATGGTGCTCGGTGGCGCCGCGCACCCGGTCGCGGGCAAGTAACCCCAGCACCGGCCCGCTCGCAACTCTCGACCCCTTCCCGACCCGCCTGCTGCCTTCCGCTCCCGCCGCGGAGGGCAGCCGCGTTTAAGGCGGTCAGCGGGCTTTCCCCCTCCGGCAGGCGGAGACTGCGTCACGCCGGCCAGGGCGCAGCGGTGGCTGTGCGTGCGGAACCTGCGCTGCTCAGCGTTCGCCCCCGACCATCGGGTAGCGCATGCCGGGCGCTACCTCTGCCGCCTCGATGCGGCGATAGCTGCGCACAAAGGCAGCGACGCCAAGGATAAACAGCGCCACCAGCACGCCACAGATGGCCACGGTGTGGGGGGCGCCCAGCCGGTCAGCGATGGCGCCCATGGGTAGCGAGGCGATCGGCATCAGCGAGAAGCCGACCATGTTCACGCTCATCACCCGGCCGTAATACGCCGGCTCGCTGCTGGTCATGATTAGCGTGCTGTTCAGCGACTGGTAGACGCTTCCCGTCAGCCCCACCAGCGCCAGCGCCGCCAGCGCCACGGCAAAGCTGGGGGACAGCCCCAGCACCACCAGGGACACGCCGAACGCCGCGCCGGTGACGAGCTGCAACAGCCCGCGCTGCCGCACCCCCGAGGCCGAGGCCACCGCCAGTGCCCCCACTAGCGCCCCCATACCGGTGAACGCAGACATGGTGCCCAGCCCGCTGGCGCCCACGTTGAACACCTTCTCCGAAGCGAACACCGGCAGCAGCATCTGATAGGGGAAGCCGAGGATGATGGGGATCAGCCCCAGCGCCAGCAGCATCCCCAGCACCTCATGGCGGTAGATGTACTGCATACCGCCGGCAAACTCCTTGAGCATCGGCGCCTTGGGCCGGGCGGCGCCGGCGTAGCGCGGGCGAATCTGGAACAGGGTCACCACCGGCAGCAGGTAGCAGGCCGCCATAAAGAAGAAGACGTTCGACAGCCCCACCCATGGCACCGAGATGAGAAAGCCGGCCAGCGCCGGGCCGAAGATGCGGGTGACGTTCATGCCGGCGTTGTTGAGCGCCACGGCGTTCATCATCTCCGGCGGCGCCACCAGCTCGGCCAGGAAGGCCTGGCGGGCGGGCATGTTGAACGAGAAGACCGTTCCTTGGAGGACGCCGAGCACGATCAGTTGCCAGATGGTAATCACCCCGGCGGACACCAGAATCGCTGTCGCCAGCGCGATCAGGCCGGTGGCCGTCTGCGTCACCAGCAGCAGGTTGCGTTTCTTTACCCGGTCTGCCACCACACCGCCGAACAGGGAGAAGACGAGCTGTGGCATCCCGAAGGAAAGACCGACCACGCCGAGGATGGCGGCAGAGCCGCTGAGGTCATAGGCCAGATAGCCGCGCGCCACCTGCTGCATCTGCATGGCCGTGAACGAGCCGAGCGTACCTAGCCACAGCAGCCGGTACTCGCGGTTGCCCAGCGCCGCGAAGGTGCGCGGCAGCCGCAGACGCCGGCCCCGCACGGGCGTCGCTTCTGCCTCCCGCCCGTCGTCGCGCGCCGTCCGCCCGGGAAGCGTCTCATCCACCCGCGCCATACCGCACCTCCGCCCCCAAGGGCGCCCTCACCGTAGTCGCGGCGTAACCCTTCCGTCAACGTCAGGGGCGGCGTCCGGCATCCGGGCGAGGGCGAGGCGGGCGGCTTGCCAGGGGCGCGATCCGCTCCCGTCGCTCGGTGCTGATCCCTAGAGATTGGATGCCGGTGGCCGGCTGCCGGTTGCTGGGCTCACCCGTTGACCGCTCGGTAACTCGGCGTGGCATAATAGGGCACTGGTCTGACCGGCTGGGGTAGGTCTGGGTCCGGCAGACACACCAGGTTGCGGTATCAACAGGCCGGATACCGGCAGCCAGGCGCGCTGCCCGCGGCGGCGAGCGGACCGCGGCGCGCGCGAGACACGCGGCAGGCATCCCAGGAGGGCGGGGTCTGCCGGAAGCAACGGCGCAACCAACCGACGAGCGCCACAGAGGAGGGACGGAACACATGTCGGACCGTGATTGGACGGTCGCTGATCTGATGGATGACTACCAGGCGGGGCGCGTGTCCCGCCGCGGCTTCGTGCGCACGCTGGTGGGCGCGGGCTTCTCGATGCCGCTGATCGTGGGGCTGCTGTCTGCCTGCGGCAGCGACGAGAAGAAGTCCGACAGCGGCTCGGGCACCTCCGGCAGCGGCGTCAGGCCATCGCCGGTGACGGGCGGTTTCGCCACACAGGCGCCGGGAGCGGCGGCGTTTACCCCGGCCAAGCGTGGTGAGGGCGGCACGCTCAAGCTGCTGTGGTGGCAGGCCCCTAGCATCCTCAACCCGCATCAGTCCTCTGGCACCAAGGATCGCGACGGCTCGCGCATCTTCTACGAGCCGCTGGCTGCTATCGATGCCGAAGGCAACGTCGTGCCCATCCTCGCGGCGGAAGTGCCGAGCGTAGACAAGGGCACGCTGGACAAGAGCGGCAAGTTCGTCACCTGGAAGATCAAGAAGGGTGTCACCTGGCACGACGGCCAGCCCTTCACCGTCGATGACGTGATCTTCACCTGGAAGTACGCGGTCGACGCGGACACCGCCGCCCTGACCGTCGGCAGCTACCAGAACATCGAAAGCATCGACAAGGTCGATGACTCGACGATCAAGGTGAACTTCAAGACGGCCACGCTGGAGTGGACCGCGCCGTTTGTCTCCAGCGCCGGTCAGATCCTGCCCAAGCACGTCTTCGAGAAGTACCTGGGCAAAGAGGCGAAGAGCGCGCCGCCCAACCTGAAGCCGGTAGGCACCGGGCCCTTCAAGATCAACGACTTCAAGCCAAACGACATCATCATCGCCGACATGAACGACAAGTATCATGTCGAGAACTGGCCGTACTTCAACAAGGTGGAGATGAAGGGCGGCGGCGACGCCCCCGGCGCGGCCCGCGCGGTGCTGCAGACGGGCGAGTACGACTACGCCTGGAACCTCCAGGTCGAGTATTCGGTGCTGCAGCAGCTGGAGAAGGGCGGCGCGGGCGTGCTCGCCATCGGCCCCGGCTCCGGCATCGAGCACCTGCAGCTCAACTACACCGACCCCAACAAGGAAGTGGACGGCGAGAAGGCCAGCCTCAAGGCGCCGCATCCCTTCTTCGCCGACCTCAAGGTCCGCCAAGCCTTCCAGCTCGCCATCAACCGCAAGGTGATTGTGGAGCAGTTGTACGGCCCCACCGGCGATGTCGCCATCTACTACTTCTACAACCCCAAGCGCTACGTGCCGGACGGGGGCAAGTGGGAGTTCAACCTGCAGAAGGCCGGGCAACTGCTGGATGAAGCCGGCTGGAAGAAGGGCGGCAGCGGCACCCGCGAGAAGGACGGCGTCAAGATGAAGGTCCTCTACCAGACCTCCGTCAACACCGTCCGCCAGAACATGCAGGCCGTGATCAAGAAGGACCTGGAGTCGCTGGGCGTCGAGGTCGAGCTAAAGAGCGTTATCGCTGACGTGTTCTTCGGCGCCGACCCGGCCAACCCGGACAACTTCCCGCACTTCTACGCGGACATGCAGTCCTACACCGCTACCCGCTCCGGCCCAGACGACCTGGCAACCGCGATGAAGACCTACCTGTCGTCTGAGATCAAGCAAAAGGCCAACAACTGGTCTAAGCTCAACTCCACCCGCTACAACTCCAAGGAGTTCGACGCGCTGTTCGAGGCGGCGGTCAAGGAGCTGGACCCGACGAAGGCCGCGGAAGCCTGGAAGAAGTGCAACCAGAAGCTGATTGATGACGTGGCGGTGATCCCGATCGTCGCCCGCAACAACGTGGCGGCGGCCAAGAAGGACCTGCGCGGGATGGGTCTCTCCCCGTGGGACTCCGATGTGTGGAACATCGCCAAGTGGTACCGCCAGAAGTAACCGGGGGCGCCGGCAGCTGGGATGGGGCAGTCGGGGACGGCACGGGCATCCCCGCTGCCCCGCCCCCCAATTGCCAGCATCCGGCTGTTCGCGCTCTCCCAGCCCCGACCACCGATGCCCAGCTGCCGCGCGCAGCGAAGCGGAGCGCCCATGACCAAGTTCATCATCCGGCGCATTCTGATATCCGTCCCCACGCTTATCGGGATCAGCATTGTCCTGTTCTCGGTGATTTCGCTGGCGCCGGGAGACCCCTTCGGTGATATCGCGCTGAACCCCAACATTCCGCCGGAGACACAACAGAAGCTGCGCGAGCAGTTGGGGCTGGATGACCCGGTGTACATCCGCTACGTCAAGTGGGCGGGTTCGCTGGCGCGGGGCGACTGGGGCGTCTCCTTCGTCAACAAACGCCCGGTGTGGGACGCCATCCGCGAGCGGCTGCCCACCACCCTCTTCGTGATCGGCTCGGCATACGTCGTCGCGGTGTTGATCGCGCTGCCCGTCGGTATCATCTCCGCCGTCAAGCAGTACTCGATCTGGGACAACATCGCGACAACCTTCGCCTTTCTCGGCTACTCGCTGCCCACCTTCTTTACGGGCCTGGTGTTCATCCTGTTATTCACCGTGAAGTTAGGTTGGTTCCCGGAGATCTACACGTCGAACATCGAGGCGAGTGGCTTCGGCTACATCACCGAGACACTGCGCCACGCCGCCATGCCGATCATGGTGCTGGCGCTGTTCCAATCGGCCGAGCTTACCCGCTACGTCCGCTCCTCCGTGCTTGATGTGATTCATCTGGACTACGTGCGCACGGCGCGGGCCAAAGGGCTGTCCGAGGTAAAGGTGACGCTGTTCCATGCGGTGCGCAACGCGCTGATCCCGGTGGTCACGATCATGGCGCTGCAGCTGCCCGCTATCTTCACTGGCGCCGTCATCACCGAGCAGATCTTCCGCGTACCCGGCATCGGCTCGCTGCTTATCACGTCGCTCAACTCCCACGACACCCCGATCCTGATGGGCATCGTCTTCACCTACGCAATTCTGGTCGTGTTCTTTAACCTGGTGGCGGACGTGCTGTACGGCGTCCTCGACCCGCGGATCAAGTACGCGTAGCGGTCAGCGGTCAGCCGGCCGCTGTTCGCTCGCTCAGGAGCCTGCCGATGGCGACGCCGATCGCCTCCACCCCAGCCGATGCCGCCCGCACGGTCGACCCGTTTCTCAACCGCCGGCCGCGGACGCTGTGGAACGACGCCTGGCGGCAGTTCCGCAAGCACAAGCTGGCGATGTTCGGGCTGTCGGTGTTTGTGCTGTTTATCTTCGCCTCCATCTTTGGTCCTACGTTGTGGAACAAGCCGGTGAACGACATCGACTTTACCTCGCGGATGGAGTCGCCTAGCATCGAACACCCGATGGGCACCGACAACCTTGGCCAGGACATGCTGGCACGCATCCTGGAAGGCGGCCGTGTGACGCTGTCTGTGGGCGTGGTGGCGATGCTGATCGCGATCGTGCTCGGCACCAGCGTTGGCGCGCTGGCGGGCTACTTCGGCGGTATCATCGATGCGGTGCTGATGCGCTTCACCGACCTGCTGATCTCGCTCCCGCAGTTGCCGCTGCTGCTGCTCGTTATCTATCTGTTCCGCGACAAGCTGCGGGCCTCCGTGGGAGCCGATACCGGGACGTTCCTGCTGATGGTGATCGTCATCGGCGGGCTGCGCTGGATGAGCGTCGCACGGCTGGTGCGGGCACAGTTCCTCTCCCTCAAGGAGAAGGAGTTCATGGAGGCGGCCCGCTCACTGGGCGCGCCTACCTGGCGGATGATCCTCGTTCACCTGCTGCCCAACGCCCTGTCACAGGTGATTGTCGCCGCGTCACTGGCAATCGCCGCCGCCATCCTGGCCGAGTCGTCGCTGTCGTTCCTGGGCTTTGGCTTCCCTCCGGATAAGCCTACCTGGGGCCGGCTGCTGTTTGACGGCAAGGATTTCATGCAGCTGGCGCCGCACGTCGTCATGTTCCCC
>CAUJGQ010000100.1 GCA_963170165.1 Chloroflexota bacterium
GCCGGGACTCTCCCCGGCTGCCGAAGCCGGCTGTCTACAGCCGCCAGAAGTTGCCGGCGGTGATGACGTTTCCGGCCTGGGTGGCGCCGGGGCGGTTGATGCCGGTGTTGTTGACGAAGCCGTTGACCATCACGCCAGGGCCGTAATGGACGAAGTTGCCACCGGAGATGACGTTGCCGGCCTGAGCGCCGAAGTTGTTGCCGCTGTTGTACACGCCGCCGCTGATCATGGTGGGCCTCCTGTGATTGTTTACTGTGGGGGGCGTCCCGTGTGCCCCGTCCGTTGTGTCCTCATCATGCCCGCCCCCGGCCACCACGGCTGTTCGCCCGCGCACACCCGCACGGTCTGATGGCGTACACCTCTGCTGTCACCCGGCCAGCACGGCGCGCGCTCGCCTCTGCCGGTCTCACCGCGGATACTGAACGCGTTGTGTTCGGGAGCAGGAGATGAGTGATGGCGGCCCAGCACCCACCGGGAAAGGCTGACCTGCTGGCAGCGCTGCGGCAGAGCGCAGCGGAGCTTGAAGCGACCATTCGCGCGCTTCCCGAGGCGACGCTTGCCCGGGGCCGGTACGAGAACGGCTGGAACGGCCGCCAGATCCTGGCGCATGTCGCCTCCATCGAGTGGACGTATCCGCGCCTGATCGCACTGGCCGCGCAGCCTGCTGCAGAGCCGGGCGCCGCCCCACCGGCCACCGCCCGCGGCGGCATCGATAGCTACAACGAACGGCAGGTTCAGCAGCGGGCCGGGGTACCCACTGCGGAGCTGCTCGATGAGTTCGTCCGCAATCGGGCGGCATTGATGGACGCCGTCTCGGCCGTGGATGAGGCGCTGCTGGCCCGGCCCGTCCGCTCGGCGGGTGGCATCAGCGGCACGTTGGGGAGCGTGCTGGATGCCGTGGCCGTGCGGCACGTCATCGGCCACCTGCGTGATATTGAAGGAAGCGGCGACACAGGGGAGGAATGACAGATGGAACGCGTGCAACAGCTGCTGGATGGGCTGGTGGCCGCCGGCCGGGAGCGCGGTCTCCAGGTCGCGGCCTACCACCGTGGCCGGTTGGCCGTCGATATGCAAGCCGGTGCCGTCGATGGAGACGCGCTGTTCACCGTCTTCTCCGTGACGAAGGGGATCGTCAGCACGGCGCTGCACATACTGGCCGAGCGTGGCGTGATTGATTATGACAAGCCGGTGGCGCACTACTGGCCGGCGTTCGCCGCTCATGGCAAGGAGCGCGCCACCGTGCGCGACGCCCTGATCCACACCGCCGGCGTGCCGCAGATGCCGGAGGGTGTGACGCCGGAGGAACTCTGCGATTGGGAAGGGATGTGCGCCCGTATCGCCGCCCAGCCGCCGCTGTGGGAGCCGGGCACACGCACCGGCTATCACGCCTACACCTGGGGCTGGATCGTGGGCGAGGTGATGCGCCGCGCCGATGGCCGCCCGCCCGGACAGATCGTCCGCGATGAGGTGGCGGCGCCGCTGGGTATCGCGGACTCGCTGTTTGTCGGGCTGGAGGAGCGCGCCGAAGGGCGGGTGGTGCCGCTGGAGGACGGTGGCTGGCGCGCCGGGCAGGAGGCGCTGCCCGCCGAAGCGATGCTGCTACGCGCCATCCCTCTGCCCGTTACCCCCTCGCCTGAGGTGCACAACCGCCCGGACGTGCGCCGTGCCTGCATTCCCGCCGGCGGTGGCATCATGAGCGCCCGTGCCGCCGCCCGCGTCTATGCCGCGTTGGTTGGGGACGGCGTAGACGGTGTGCGCCTGCTGACGAAGGACCGGGTGGCGCGGGCAACGGCGCTGCAAACCGAGGAGGTCGATGCGGCGCTTGGGATGCCGGTACGCAAGGGGTTGGGCTACTTCCTGGGGAACTTGCTGTCACCGATGAGCAGCCGCGCCTCGGCATTCGGCCATCCCGGTGTCGGCGGCGCCATCGCCTTCGCCGATCCCGAGCACGACTTCGCCTTCGCCCTCACCAAGAGCCGTCTGACGGTGGATGCTCCCGGCGAGTCGCCCGCGTACCTGGCTGCCACCGCCATCCGCGCCGAGTTGGGCATTCCCGAGTAACCCGGGGCCGGCCCCCTGCAACCGCGGGACCGCGAGACGATGCGCGCTGACGATCTCCGGAAGGATGCGCGAACACGGATGATGGGAAAGCGACCTTTCCCCATCTCTGCGCACAGAGCGGAAGAGATGGGTAAGGTCGCGCTTCCAGCTGATGGCGGATGCCGG
The DNA here is from genome assembly GCA_963170165.1 of Chloroflexota bacterium. GTDB lineage: Bacteria > Chloroflexota > Dehalococcoidia > CAUJGQ01 > CAUJGQ01 > CAUJGQ01. Next base: position 2,227 of record CAUJGQ010000100.1, read on the forward strand.
GTATCGCTACTCTGCCGGCTCGATGACCGCCGACATCGAGCCGCGGCAACGGGGAATCCGGGGGTCGGCGCCGTACTGGTGAATCTGGGCCTGGTGGCGGGAGACGGTCGTCTGGTCGGCCGTCTCGACAATGGCGCGGCCCTGTGAGTCGACAATGCAGGCGATGGCAAAGCCCTTCTCTTTGGAATAGCCAAAGACGCGCCCCAGCAGCTCGATCACGTACTCGTACGTGTGATCGTCGTCATCGAGCAGCACGAGGTGATAGCGGGGGGCAAGCCGCTGTGCCCCTTCCGTCTGCTGTGATTGCCCCGGCGAAACCCGCGGTGCGCTCATCGCTTCCATTGTAGAGCGCGCCGGGAAGCGCGCGGAACGCGGACGTGGCGGCGTCCGGCCGGCCGGTCTGCGTTCATTCCTCCGCCGCCGGTCCATCTTTGCCGCCGGCCCGTTTGACACCTTCTGCCAGCGTCGCCAGCCGGGTGCGTACCCGCGCGTGGACCTCTGCCGCAGGGAGCCCGCTGAGCAGCTCCAGCGCTTCATCAACGGCAGTCACCGCCCACACCCGGAACTTCCCAGCGGCCGCGGCATCCACCACGTCATCGCGCAGCATCAGGTGCTGGACATTGGCCGCAGGCAGCACCACCCCCTGCGAGCCGGACAGGGCGCCGCCACCCACCGCCAGGCAGGCATCGAAGAAGCCCTCGATCTTGTCATTGACCCCACCTACCGCCTGTACCTCACCGCGCTGGTTGATCGAGCCGGTGACGGCGATATCGCGGCGCAGGGGCACGCCTGCCAGGCGAGACAGCAGCGCCAGCGTCTCTGCCAGCGAGGCTGAGTCGCCATCCACCTCGCTATAGGACTGCTCGAACACCAGCCGCGCGGTCAGCGCCAGCGGCTCCTCGCTGCCGTAGCTGTCCGCCAGGTAGCCGCCCAGAATCAGCACCCCCTTGGCGTGGATCTTGCCGCCCAGCTCGACCTGCCGCTCGATATCCAGCACGCCATCGTGTCCGGCGGCGGCGGTGGCGGTGATGCGCTCCGGGCGGCCAAAGGCGGTGTCGCCCAGGTCTGCCACGGCCAACCCCAACACCTCGCCGGTTGCCTCACCCTCGGGCCGCGCCAGCAGCACCCCACGCGCCAGCATTTCCTGGAGCCGCTCGGGGATCAAGCCGGCGCGGCGGCGGCGCTGATCGACCGCCCGGCGCACGTGCGCGCCTGTGACGGTGGCCGCCCCATCCATCACCGCCTGCTGCTCCGCCTCCTGTACCAGTCCGGCGACCAGCCCAAAGCGGGCCGAAAGCTTGCACTGGTCCTCCACCATGCGAGAGGACTCCTCAATCAAGCGGGCCACGCCGCTGCGATCCATCGGCAGGCAGCCCGAGCCGCACAACGTCGCGACAAAAGCGGCGTAGTCGTGCTCGTGCGCCGGCGTGCGCTCCATGTCCGGAGAGAAGTCCGCCCGCACCTGGAACAACTCCCGGAAGTCCGGGTCCAGCGCGTACAGCATGCCGTACAGGTCCGGCTCGCCCGCCAGAAACACCTTGATGTCCAGGGGGATCGGATCCGGGCGCAGGCCGCGGGTGCCGGTGATGCCGAGCGCATCCGACACATCCTCGATTTCGGCGGCGCCGGAGCGCAGCGCGCGCTTGAGCGCATCCCACGCCAGCGGCGCCCGCAGCACATCGACGGCGCGCAGTACCAGGTAGCCGCCGTTGGCACGGTGCAGCGCACCACCGCCTACCAGCGTAAAGTCCGTTACCAGTGCGCCAAGCAGCGCCTCCCGCTCGATCCGGCCGATGAGGTTGGGATAGGTAGGATTGGTCTCGACGATGACGGGCGCACCGCTCCGGCCGCCGTTATCGACGAGGACGTTCACCTCGTACTTGCGGAAAGCGCGCTCGTGGAGGGCGTGGTCGTTCTCACTGCCGGCGGCGGGCTCGGGCAGCGCGCCGTCCGCCGGCAGCGGGTGACCGCGAAATAGGGCAATATCGGCTAGCAGCGCCTCCCGTACTTCACCCAGATAGGCCACGATCTCCGGCCGGTCTTCGTAGTGCTCCACCAGGTCATCGACCACACCGCCGGCAGCGTGCAGCGCCACCTCTCGATCCTGGCGCTCCAGTTGCTCACGCGTTTCCCGCTCGGCGGCGCGCATCTGCTTGAAGAACACCCGGATCTCCTGGTCAATCTCCTCCCGCCGCTTGTCGATCAACTCCCGCATCTCCGGGCGGAGGGAGGCCACCTGGTCTTCCGATAGGGGCTGGTTGCCCATCACGGGGATGATCGCCACGCCCACCGGCGCCGGCTGGAGCATGAACCCGGCCGCCTGGGCGCGGGATGATAGCTGGGCCATGCCCTGCTCGCGCTGGCGCTGGAGAGCGCCAAGGATCGCCTCGCGGCGGGCGATATAGTCTTCGCTCTCGAAGGCGCGGGGGATCTCCCGCCGCCCTGACTGGACCAGGTGCTGCAGGCTGGCCCGTAACCGGCGGCCCTCGCCCGGCGGCAGCCGCAGCACGCGGGGACGGGCGGGCTCCTTGAAGTTGTGCACGTAGCACCAGTCGTCCGGCGCGGGGCGGGAGCGGGCCGCCGCCTCCAAGAAGGCCGAGACGGCGGTGTGCTTGCCGGAGCCGGGCGGGCCGGAGACATACACATTGAAGCCAGGGCGGCGCAGCGCCAGGCCAAAGGCCAGCGCCTCGGTGGCGCGCTGCTGCCCAATGATGCCGGCCACCGGGGGTACCTCGGCGGTGGTGGCAAAGGTGAAGGTCGCGGGGTCGCAGCGGCGGCGAAGCTGCTCGGGCGTCAGCGGGGTGCGCGCCGCGGGTGTGGCCAGGCTGGACATGCAAGCTACCTCCGCCGTCAAGCTTGCCTGATTCGCGGCTTGGTGTCTGTCGGGCGATGGCGGCATACCAACTCCCGATCCACCGGCCATGCCAGCACCGGACCTGGGTCCATCGCGGAGGGCGGACAAGAAGGGCGATGATCCATGGTGGGTCAGCGCCCCGGCCCTCAACTGCAGCGGCCGTGCTGCCGACAACGATCATTGCCCGAGCAGTTCACCCCGTACCAAAGTACGGTTGCGCGCAGAGGTGGAATCACGGATAGTTGTTTTCGCTCTCGTGCGCACAATCACAATCACTGTGATGGCAGGCAGGCGGGGCACCACGACTACCACCAGCACCGTCCGGCGAGGGGGCTCGGCCGCACGGTGAAGAAACGAGGAACCGAGCGATGACCACGAAGATTCGCCGCCCGGCGCCGCTGACCGACGCGGGTCGCGAGCGTCTTTCCGCCGAGCTGACCTTCCTGCGGCTGACGCGCGAGCCGCAGCTTGCCGCCCAACTGCACGACGCCCGCGACCAGGCCAGCGCCTGGGAGGAAGGCGACTACATGGCGCTGCAAGAGGAAATCATGCGCGTGCAGGGGCGCATCCAGGAACTGGAAGCCTCTCTCGCCGCTGAGCGCGCCGACACCTCCACCGTGCCTGCGGGCGTGGTCGCCATCGGCAGCAAGGTCGTGGCGCGCGACGCCTCCGGCCGCGAGCACAGCTTTGTGATCGTCAGCCCGGTAGAGGCCGACGCCTCCCGCGGCCATATCTCTGCTGCATCCCCCATCGGGGCGGCGCTGCTGGGCATGCGCGCTGGTCTGACCGTCACCGTCAAGGTGCCGGCCGGGATGCGCACCTTCACCGTCGTCTCCGTCGAGTAAGCCTGCGGCGGAACCCAGCGATGACAGGCGGCCACGGGCACGCGCTCCGGCCGCCTGTTGCTATCTCCGACTTTCGGCGGAAGCGATGCCGTGTACGAACGATCCACCCCGGCAAGGCCCCGTGGGCGATCCCAGCACCGCCCGCGACTCGGGATGATAGAGCGTGGGAGCCGGCGCACTAAACATAGTCGCGCTCGCTATGAAGAAATCTCAGTGCTACCTTAAAGAAATCAAGTGGCACCAGATCAGGAAGGAACCAGCGCCATGGTGGCAGAGCAGATGCGGGGGTTGAGCCCGAGCATGGCGGTCAACAATGACACGATCATCAGCGTCGAGCGCGTGGTCAAGACCTACGACACCGGCGATGTCCAGGTGCAGGCGCTGCGCGGGGTTTCGCTCGATGTGCCGCGCGGTGAGATGCTGGCGGTGATGGGTCCTTCCGGCTGTGGCAAGACCACGCTGCTCAACTGCATGAGCGGCCTCGATACCGTCGATAGCGGCATCATCCGCATCAATGGCACCGACCTTGCCACCTTGTCTGACAACGCGAAGACGACCTTTCGCGCCCGGCAGATGGGCTTCATCTTCCAGTTCTACAACCTGCTGCCGGTGCTCTCTGCGGTCGAGAATGTTGAACTGCCGCTGGTCGTCTCCGGTGTCGGCGCCCGTGACGCGCGCAAGCGCGCCATCGCCGCCCTCGAAACCGTCGGTCTGGCCGGCTGGGCGGGCCACCGTCCGGCGCAGCTCTCCGGCGGCCAGCGCCAGCGCGTCACCATTGCCCGGGCGCTCGTCAACAACCCCGCCATCGTCTGGGCTGACGAGCCCACCGGCGACCTCGACTCCAAAACCGCCGATGACATCATGGTGCTGATGGAAGACCTCAACCGGCGCCAGCAGCAGACATTCGTGATCGTGACCCACGACCCCGGCATCGGCGCCCGCTGCCATCGCATCGTCCACATGCGCGACGGCGAGATCATCGGCGAAGAGCGGCGCTAGCACGCAACACAACGATTTACGGGAACGCGGCGAGGGGTGACCGCTTCGTCTCCCCTTGCCCGTCCTCCTGTCCCCTGAGGGAGCCTGCCATGGAGAAGCTGTTTGGCGTGCCGATGCAGAGCATCATGCTGGTGCTGGCAGCGCTGTTTGCCGTGTGTGTGGCCGGAGTGTTCTTCATCTGGCTGTCCAACCGCACGATGTTTCGCATGGGGCTACGCAACCTACCCCGGCGCGGCGCACAGACCGCGCTGGTGGTGCTGGGCCTGATGCTGGCGACGCTGATCATCACCGCCGCCTTCACCACCGGCGACACCCTCAACTACTCGGTCACCTCCACCGCCTACGACGCGCTCCAGCGCACCGACCTGATCGTCGAGTTCGAGAGCACCGGCGAATCCGGCAAGACCTACGCCCGTGCCGCCGCCGTGCCCGCGCTGGAGCAACGGTATGCGGGCGATCCGGACATTGCCGGCTTCTACGGCTTTCTTGTCGAGCGATTGCCCGCCCTCAATCCGCGCACCCGCCTGGCCGAGCCCGCTGTCGCGCTGGCCGGTATCGACACCGAGCGCCTGGCGCGCTTCGGCGGCTTGACGCTGACCTCCGGCAACAAGGCAGACCTGTCCGCGCTCGGCGCCGACGGTACGTACCTGTCCGAGAAGCTGGCGGACAAGCTGGACGCCAGACAGGGCGATCGCATCACCCTCTACGTCCAGGGGCAGGAGACCCCACTCAATGTGCTCGGCATCGTCAACGACGAGATCGCCAGCGGCGTGCTGAACATCGGTGACGCGAACGACCCGGGCGGGATGGCCGTCTCGCTAGCGACGGCTCAACGCATCACCGGCCACCCCGATCAGATCCAGACGCTAGGCGTGGCGCTGGTGGGCGATGTGCGCAGCACGGTGGACCGCTCGGAAGGGGCGGCCAAGCGGCTGCAGGAGTTCCTGCGCTCGCCGGAGGGCAAGGAGCTGCTCGGCGCCGGCGGCCGCGAGTTCGAGGTGAATGAGATCAAGCGGGACACGGTGAAGCAGGCGGAGTTGTTCTCCAGCATCTTCACCACGTTCTTCCTCGTGCTCGGCCTGTTCTCCATTGCCGCCGGCATCATGCTGATCTTCATGATCTTCGTGATGCTGGCCGCCGAGCGGAAGACCGAGATGGGCATGGCCCGCGCCATCGGCGCCCAGCGTGTCAACCTCGTCCAGATGTTCGTCTCCGAAGGGATGGCGTATAACCTGCTGTCCGGCGCGGTAGGCGCGGCGCTGGGCGTCGGTGTCGCCTTCCTGCTGGTGGTGGGCGGTACCCGGCTGGTGTTCGGCGATGAACTGTCGTTCATTCGCGGGCATGTCACCCTGCGCTCGCTGATCGTCTCCTACTGCCTGGGTACGGTGCTGACCTTCATCACGGTGGTCATCTCCTCGACGCGCGTCTCCCGGCTCAACATCGTTGCTGCCGTGCGTGGCACCGACGATGCCAGCCCGCGTGAGCGCAAGCGCCGCCATAGCTGGAAGTGGATCCTGCTCGGCATCCTTGCCCTGCCGCTCCCACCGCTGGGGCTGTGGTGGCTGCTCCGCAAGGGTATCGGCCTGCCCGCCGGGCTGATCCTCGGCCCGGCCGCCATCGTCATCGGCGCCCTGTGCATCGCCTTTGCCGAGCCAGTGGACTCCCAGTTCGTGTTCACCCTTGGCTTCTCGCTGCTGCCACTGGGTGTGGCCGGCATCGCCCGCTACTTCCACGCCGACCGGCGCGTCACCTGGACGGCGGTGGGGCTGTATCTTGCCCTGTTCTGGCTCTCGCCGTTCGACCTCGAGAAGATCCTGTACGGCCGCTCGCTGCGCGGCACCATCGAGATGTTTGTGCTCAGCGGCATCATGGTCGTCACGGCCTTCACCTTGCTGATCGTCTTCAATGCCCGGCTGCTCACGGTGCTGTTCGAGCGAGGCGAGCACGGCGCCGCCGCGTACCGGCTGCCCGCCGGGCTGCTGGCTGCCGCTGTGCTGTCTGCCGCCACGGCGTACACGCTGGGCGATCGCGGTGACGGGCTGGGCCAGCTGTTCTACCTGCTGGCCGGCCTGCTCGTGATTATCGGGTTGTTCGCCGCGGCAGCGGCCCGCTTCCCACGGCTCGCGCCGGCGCTGAAGATGGCGGTGGCCTATCCGCTTGCCAGCCGCTTCCGCACCGGCATGACGGTGGCGATGTTCTCGCTGATCGTCTTCTCGCTGACGATGTTCAGCATCATCAACTACAACTTCACCCAGTTGTTCTCCTCGGCTGAGGCCAAGGGCGGCTGGGATGTGTTCGCCGTCACCAACCGCAACAACCCGGTGCCAGACCTGCGCACCGCGCTGGCCGCGCCGGACAGCACCGCCAACCCGGCGCAAATCGCCGCGCTCGGCCGCAGCACGCCGTTCCAGGGCGGGCAGGAAGCGCGCCAGGCCGGCCGCAACGCTGAGTGGAAGACATACCCTGTCCGCGCCGGTGACCGTGAGTTCTGGGCGCGCAACGAAGCCAAGCTCGATGGCCGCGCCACCGGCTATGACAGCGACCGCGCCGTCTTCGATGCCATGGCCGCAGGCAAGCCTGTCGCTGTCGTCGACCGCAACCCCCTGCGCAGCGCCACCGATGGCCCCAGCCAGTTCGGCCTGCGCATCAAAGACGTCACGATCACGGACGGCGTCTTCCAGCCGTTTGACGTGGAATTCCGCGATCCAGCTACCGGCGAAGCGCGCTCCGTCACCATCATCGGCGTGTGGAGCGGCAAGCTGCTGCCGAGCATCGCTACCGGCCTGTACGTGTCGGAGCCGGTCTACACCGAGGTGTTTGGCGCGCCAGAGTGGGATTTGCAGTATCTGCGCCTGCAATCCGGCGTCGATGACGAAGCCTATGCCAAGGGCGTGAAGGCGACGCTGCTCACCAGCGGCGTGCAAGCGTTCTCGCTGCAAGAGCAGATCGACACGGCACAGCGCCAGCAGAAGGGCTTCACTCGTATCTTCCAGGCGTTCATGGCGTTGGGCCTGCTGGTGGGCATCGCGGCGCTGGGGGTGATCGCCTTCCGGTCGGTGGTGGAGCGCCGCCAGCAGATCGGGATGTTGCGCGCGATGGGCTACCAGCGGAGCACGATCTCGCTGACGTTCCTGCTGGAGTCGAGCTTCATCGCCATGATGGGCATTCTTTCCGGTATCATCGGCGCCGCCATCCTCGCCCGTAACCTGATGACCTCTGAGTCGTTCACCGATGGCGAAGCGACGCAACTGACCTTCGCCATCCCCTGGGGCGAGGTGATCATGTTCGTGGTTGCCGCCTACGTGTTCGCCCTGCTGATGACGTACTGGCCCAGCCGCGGCGCCGCCCGCGTGCCCGTGGCCGAGGCGCTACGCTACGAGTAGCAGCCCAACGGTCAGCAGGGCACGGGCCACGCCCCCTGCTACGGGATTGAACGAGGGGGTGCCCTCCTCGTCATCCCGCCTGGCAGGGGGGATGCCCGCAAGGGGATGAGGTCTCACTCCAGGATGCGCTTGCCCTGCGGGTATCCTGGAGTGAGACCTCATCCCCGTTCACCCCTCATCCTTCATCCCTCATGCTTACGGCTATGACGAATGCCCTGATGGGTGTCTACGGCGCGGCGGACCCCGCGCGAGCACTGCAGTCGGCAGGGACAGCGCCGGCGCTGGTGGAAGGGCCGCTGGCGCTCGGTGGCGCGCCGCTCTATACCGATGCCACCGGCACCGTCACCGTTGCCGGGGAGGTATGGCTAGACAACCCGGCGGAGACATGCGCGGCGGCGGGCGGCGCCGGCGTTCCCGGCGAGCACGGCGCGCTGCTGGCGGCAGCCGTGCAGCGGCTAGGCACGCGGGCAGCGGCGGCCCGGGCCAGCGGCATGATCGCCGCCGTGGTTGTGGACCGCGGCCGTGGGACGGTGACGCTGATCCGGGACAGCGTCGGGGCGCGCACGCTCTACACGGCGCGGCAGGGTGAGGTGTGGTGGTTCGCCGCGCGGCTGCGCGCGCTACGCCGCACGCCGGCGGTCTCTGCCACCCTTTCGCTGACGGCGCTGCGCAACTACCTCACCTGTGCTTTTGTTCCCGGCGAGGAAACGATGTGGCGCGATGCGCGCGAACTAGGCCCGGGAACGGCAATGTCGCTGCCGGATGGCGCGTTCTGCCGTACGTGGGAGCACGAGGAACGCGTCACCGAACCGGATGCATCGCTTGAGCGGCACGCGGCCCGGCTGCGCCCCGTGCTGGAGCAAGCGGTACGGGCCCGCCTGCCCGCGCGGGGGGCAGCGGTAACGGTGCTGCTATCCGGGGGGCTCGATAGCTCCCTGGTGACGGCGCTGGCGGTGCGTCAGCACGACGGCCCGGTGCATACGATCGCCATCCACTTCGGCGCACAGTACCCGAACGAACTCGCGTACTCCTCGCTGGTGGCGGCGCACTGCGGTACCCGCCATCACGTGTTGGAGCTACCGGCCCGCACGATCATGGCGCACCTGCCCGAGACGCTGGCGGCGCTTGATGACCCGATTGGCGATCCGCTCACGGTGCCGAATTTGCTCCTGGGGCAAGCAGCAGCGCGCGAAAGCGAGGTCATCCTTAACGGAGAAGGTGGCGACCCCTGCTTCGGCGGGCCGAAGAACCTGCCGATGCTCCTGCATGAGCTGTACGGCGCGGGACCGACGCGCGCAGCCGCCTACTTCCGCTCCTTCCAAAAGTGCTACGACGACCTGCCGGCCCTGCTGACGCCGGAGGTGCAGGCAGCGCTCCAGCAGGAGGAGCCGCAGGAGGCGGCGCTCGCGCCATATCTGGGCGAGGAGGCGCCGATGGCGTCGTATCTCAACCGCCTGATGCACGCCAATGTGCGGCTCAAGGGGGCAGACCACATCCTCACTAAGGTGAACAATCTCACCTCGGCCTGCGGGCTGGCCGGCCGTTCACCGCTGTTTGACCAGCGGGTCGTCGAGGCAAGCTTTACCATTCCGCCTGAACACAAGCTGGCAGGGACCAATGAGAAGGCCGTGCTCAAAGCAGCGGTGGCAGACCTGCTGCCGGAGGTGATCCTGACCCGGCCCAAGAGCGGGATGCTGGTGCCGGTGCAGCGCTGGTTCCGTGACGAGCTGCGCAAGGATGCGCGACGCCTGCTGCTGGACCGCCACGCACGCATCCGGGCGTATATCAACCCCACGCCGGTGCGCGAGTGGCTGGACGGCGGCGGCGGCCCCTGGCCCCGGCAGGGTGTGAAGCTATGGCTGCTGCTCACGCTGGAGATGTGGCTGCGGCAGAGCTAGTCAGCGCGTCAGCGGCGCTACCCCCTCATCCCCCGCTCCCTCTCCCGTGAGGCACGGTCTCGGTACCTGGCTAGATGCTGGCGAGCGGTAAGTCTGACCCGCTCTCGGGCTACAGCCAGCGGTAGGCGACCTCAGCGGTGGGGAACAGTCCATCGCGCAGGCGGGCGTGCTCCGCGTCGTGGGTGACCAGCCGCAAGGCGTCCTCTGGCGCAAACCAGCCGGCATCCAGGGAATCATCGCCGGGGACGGCGGCGCCGCCGGTATGCACACAGGTGAAGGTGAACAGCAGCAGCGGTGATTCGAGGCGGTGCGTGACACTCACCAGCCGCTCGGGCCGCACGGCACAGCCCGTCTCCTCCCGCGCCTCGCGCACCAATGCCGTGAGCAAGTCCTCCCCCTGCTCTACCCGCCCGCCCGGCAGTTCCCACCCCGCCTGCACCGTGCGGATGAGCAGCACCCGCCCCTCCGCATCGCGGATGACACCACAGACACCAACAACGAAACCGGCATCTGGCATCCGGCACCTGGAACGAGTGGGGAATCGGCAACGATGAGCGATGACCTGATCCAGAAGGAGAAACGATGAATGGCAAACGGCCCCCCTCTCCGGTTCGGAAAGGGGGGCTGAGGGGTGAAGACCGTATCTATCCGCCCCGTCTCCCCCGGCTGCCCAATTCCCCCATCCCTACACGTCCTGGCGGCGGAATGTCCAAGCGGC
>CAUJGQ010000101.1 GCA_963170165.1 Chloroflexota bacterium
CATGTGGCAGTGGCAATATCGGTGGGTGTTCAATCCGTACTTCGGCGTCTATCAGCTCCAGCTGGTGCAGGTGTTCGTGCCGGTAGTCTACACGCCAGTGGTGTACGGCGGCTACGGCTACCCGCGCTTCTAAGCTCTCCCTTCACCTCGATACGACAAGCTTCCAGGGACACCGGCCGGAGGGCGGGTGTCCCTGGCGCGTTTGCTGGTATGCCAGTGGCGGGCCGCGGGTGTGATCCAGATTACAGCCGCGGTGTGACAGCCAAGACAGCCCAATGATGCGCCGCGCTGGCATCATCAGCACACAGCAAACGAGTGATGCGCCGCGAGCGCAGCGCAACGAGGAGGCACATCATGTGGCAGTGGCAATATCGGTGGGTGTTCAATCCGTACTTCGGCGTCTATCAGCTCCAGCTGGTGCAGGTGTTCGTGCCGGTGGTCTACACGCCGGTGGTGGTCTACGGCGGCTACGGCTACCCGCGCTTCTAAGCGGCACGCGCCCGGCAAGGCAATCGCACACAGAGGACACCAGCTCCACGGCTGGTGTCCTTTCTGTTTTGGGCGCGGCCTTTCGCCGGCGGGCCGGCGCGGTAGAATACGGCCAGTCCTGCACACCGCAGAGGAGGCCCGCTATGGCTGGTCACGTGGAGTTGCTCGCGTCCGTGCCCTTGTTTCAGCGGCTGCCGGCCAAGCGGCTGGCCCGGCTGGACCAGCTCATGGTCGAGCGGGAGTACGCCGCCGGCGAGACCATCGTCCAGGAGGGCGAGGGCGGGATCGGCTTCTTCATCATCGCCTCCGGCAAGGCCGAGGTGCTGCGTGGCGCGAACGCTCAGCCGGTGGCCACCCTCGGCCCCGGCGCCTACTTCGGTGAGATGGCGATGATCGATGACCATCCCCGCTCCGTCACCATTCGGGCTGTGGAGCCGGTGGCCTGCCTGGTACTCACCCGCTGGCATTTCCTGGCCGAGCTCAAGAGTGATAACGACATGGCCATCGAGCTGCTGCACGTGATGACCGAGCGGGTCCGCGCCGCCGAACGCCGCGTCGAGGAACTGGAAGCGAAAGCCGGTTAGCGCGCAGTGTGCGGGACAGCCCCGCGTGCCCGCACTCACGGGAGTACGCCATGACCTTCACCGTCACCGAAGTTGACCTGTATCTGGCCAAGCTGCCGCTGGTCCGGCCGTTCACCACCTCCAGCCATACAAAGGACACGATGGAACACATCCTCATCCGCGTGCGGACGGCGGATGGGACCGAAGGGTGGGGCGAATCGGCCAGCCCGGCCGACCCGTACTACTGCGCCGAGACCACAGAAACGTGCTGGCACCTGCTGCGCGACTTCCTCGCCCCGGCCCTGGTGGGGCGGTCATGGGAGCGCGCCGAGCAGGCCGGGGCTCTATGGGCGAAGGTCCGCGGCAACAACTTCGCCAAAGCCGGCATTGAGATGGCCTGCTGGGACCTGGAGGCGCGCGCCCGCGGGGTCTCTGTTGCCCGGCTGCTGGGCGGTGATGAGGCCCGGCCCGCGATTGAAAGCGGCGTCTCGCTCGGCATCGAGCCGTCTCCCGCCGCCTTGCTGGAGCAGGTGGATCGGGCTGTGGCCGAGGGCTACAAGCGCATCAAAATGAAGATCGGCCCCGGCCATGATGTCGAGTACGTCGCCGCCGTCCGCGCTAAGTACCCGGACCTGCCGGTGATGGCCGATGCCAACTCGGTCTATACCCTCGCCGATGTGGAGATCATGCGCCGGCTGGATCACTTTGGCCTGATGATGATCGAGCAGCCGTTGGGCAACGACGACATCATCGACCATGCCACGCTGCAGAAGGAGCTGCAGACTCCGCTGTGTCTGGACGAGTCAATCCACTCGCTGGACGATTGCCGCAAGGCGCTGGACATGGACGCCGGCCGCATTATCAACATCAAGGTCTCGCGGCTGGGCGGGCTGGCGGAGGCGCGCCGCGTCCACGATCTATGCCGGTCGCGCGGGATTCCGGTGTGGTGTGGCGGGATGCACGAGTTTGGCACGGGGCGGGCGGCCAACGTGGCCATCAACAGCCTGCCCGGCTTCACGCTCCCCGGGGACGTCTCCAGCTACCACGAGCGCTACCGAGAAGACCTGGTCGAGCCGCCGGTGGTGGCGTACCAGGGCATGATGCCGGTGCCGCTGGACCGCCCCGGCCTTGGCCATGACATCGTCCCGGCGCGGCTGGAGGCGGCGACCGTCCGTCATGCGCGCATCGGCGGGGTGCTGGTGTAAGGCTGCCGGCTCCTTTGCCAGCACGGCGCGGACGCGCTATACCCAGAAGGGACGCGGTGACGCCGCGTCAATCTTTCATCTATCCCGGACGGGGCTATGCCGATTTACGAATACCGCTGTCAGCACTGCCAGAAGGTAACCAGCGTCTTTCAACGCAAGATGAACACGGCGGTGGCCGCGACCTGCCAGCATTGCGGCGGTGGCGACCTGGCCCGGATGATGTCCACCTTTGCCTTCCAGCGCTCCGTCGACGACCTGTACGATGACCCCTTCGGCGATGACGGTCTGGGTGAGCCGCCTGACGGCAGTGACCCGCAGGCGATGGCCGAGTGGGCGCGGCGCATGGGCGGCGAGATGGGCGGGGACATGGGCTCAGGATTCGATGACGCGCTCGATGACATGGCGGCGGACGGCGATTTCTAGCTGACCGGGCATCGAGCGGAGGACACCATGCCGATTTACGAGTACACCTGTAACGCCTGTAACCGCCTGTCCAGCATCTTTGTGCGGCGGGTGGCGAGCGCGGCAGACCCCAAGTGCCAGCACTGCGGCAGCGCCGACCTGCGGCGCGCGGTGTCGCGCATCGCGGTGCACAAGACCGAGCAGCAGATCCTGGAGGAGTACGGCACGCCCCAACCTGGCGGCGGCCCGGACAGCTACAAGGACCCGCGCCAGATCGGCCGCTGGGTGGAGCAGCGCTTCGAGCAGATGGGCATGGAGCTGCCCAGCGAGGCGCGCACGATGATTGACGCTGCCCGTGAAGGGGAGTTTCCCGCGCCGGTCAAAGACCTGTAGCGCGGTAGCAGAGGCACCATGCCGGAAACCGAACACGGGACTGACCTCAGTGCCCGGCTGGACACGGTAAACGCCCGTGTGCGTGAGGTGTTCGCCGCCAAGCACGCTGCCCGCGAACAGGCGCTGGCCCGCTGCCGTGAGGTGATTCGCCACGCCTCGATGGCGATCCGCGCCATCCACCGTGATGAGTACACCGCCGCTGCCGCGCTCGTGGCACAGGGCCGCGCCTTGCTCGAGGAAGTGCGCACGGCCTGCACCGGCCAGCCCGATATCTTCGCCGCTGGGTTCGTGCACGACGCCCAGAAAGAGCACGCTGAGGCGGCGCTGACGGTGGCCATTATCGCTGGGGAGCCCATCCCTATCCCAGAGACACTCCATGTGGAGTACGCCGCCTACCTCAACGGCCTGGCCGAGGTGGTAGGCGAGTTACGCCGTTATCTGCTCAACGGCCTGCGCCACAATGATCTGTCGCGCGCCGACCGCTTCCTGGCCGCCATGGACGATATCTACGCTGTGCTGGTTACCGTCGACTATCCCGATGCCATCACCGGCGGCCTGCGCCGCACCACCGATGTCACCCGCGGTATTTTGGAGAAGACCCGGGGCGACCTGGCCGTTGCCGCGCAGCAACGCCAGCTGGAGCAGCGCCTCGCTGAGCTGCACGCCCATCTTGACCGCGCCTGAACCCGTTACGCCCAGGCGCGCACCACCGGCAACACATACCGCCCCAGCCGCCGGTACGAGGCCAGCACGCGTTCTTGCTCCGGTACGATGTGGCGGATGAGCACATGCGTGAAGCCCATCTGGTGCAGCGGGCGCAACTCCTCAATCACCGTCTCCGGGCTGCCGGTAATCAGGGCGGAACGGTGAATGCCGCGGTAGCCGCGCGCCAGTACCGGAGCGATCGTTTCCTCTGCCTCACTGTCTGACTCACCCACGTACACATCACGGCGGATGATGAGTTCCGGGGTGCGGCCCGCTGCGGCGCAGGCCTGGCGGTAGATGGCTGTCTGGGTAGCGAGTTCCTCGCCGGTGGCGCCCGGCGCCGCCAGCCAGCCAGCGGCCAGACGTGCCGCGCGCTGGACGGCGGGCCGCCCGGAGGCGGCGATCCACACCGGCAGCGGTGTATCGGGCACGGGCCGGATGGCGACATCGCTGAGCTGGTGGTAGCGGCCCTGGTAGCTGACACGCTCTCCTGCCAGCAGCCGCTGGATGATGGTCAGGTGCTCCTCGATGCGGCTGGGGCGCTGGCGCAGCGGCACACCGAAGGGGGCAAACTGCTCCTCACCGTCACCGGCGGCGGCAATCAGGACGAACGGCCCGCCGGCCAGCGCCCACAACGTCCCAACCTGCTCGGCCATCAGCACCGGGTGGTGCAGCGGCACCAGGAACAGCGCGCCAGTCATCATATCGCCGGTTTCGGCCAGCAGCCGGGCTATCAGCGGCACATTCTGGAAGTAGTGCCCCGGCGTAGCGTGGTGGTCGCCGGCAAACAACGAGTCCAGCCCGGCTTCGCGGATCACCCGCGCGCGCTCGACCAGTTGCCGTCCCATCTCCCGAGCGTCGCGGGTTGCCGGAAAGCCAGTGGTGATGGAAACGCCGATCTTCACGGGCTGTCCTCCTGCGGTGCTGCCGCTGCGGCTGCCATGATAGCCGGGAGGGCGGGGCGGCGCACGTCGCGCTATCATGGCAGCCGGGGAGGACACCGTGACGGCATCAATCCCACTGTTGTTTCTCGGCACCGGTAATGCCTTTGCCCAGGACGGCCGCTACTGGGGTAGCTTTTTGATTGACGGCCGCGTGCTGATGGAGCCGTCGCCCGCGGTGCTGCCTAACCTGCGCAAGGCCGGCGCGGACCTGGCGGCGATTGACATCGTGTTCATCAGCCACTTTCACGCCGATCATCTGTTTGGCTGGCCCTTCCTGCTGCTGGAGTACCTGGTGGGCGCCCGCCGGCAGGGGGATCTGTGGGTGGTAGGGCCGCCCGGGGTAGCAGAGCGGCTGCCGCAGTTGATCGCCGCCGGCTCCTACCCGCAGCATTCCCGCGAGCGTGGCGGCTTCGACCTGCACTACGTGGAGGCTGACGAGCGGTTGCCGGAGCAGCAGGCGGGTAGCACACGCTTCCGCTCCTTCCGTGTGGAGCACGTGCCGGATCTGGAGTGCTTCGGCTACGTGGTCGAGCACGGTGGCCGCCGTATCGGTTACTCCGGTGATACCCGCCTATGTGACGGGCTGCGCAAGCTGGCCGCCGCTGCGGATGTGCTGGTGCTAGAGTGCAACCAGCGCCACGGTGGCCCGCCATCACACATGACGCTCGACGACGTGCGCACGCTGCGCGCCGAGTTCCCGACGCTGCCGTTTATCCTCACACATCTGGGTACGGGTGTGGGTGCCGCTGGCCTGCCTCATACGCACGCCGCCACCGACTTCGAGACGCGCCATGTGTAGGCGGTGGTTGCCGGTAGCCGTACTGCTGGTCGCTCTGGCGCTGCTGCCGGTGGGGGCCGCCGCGCACCGCGAGTTGCCGCTAGGGACGGCCGGGCAGACGCGTGAGGCGGCTGTGGCCATACCGGACGCCGATATCGCCTGGATGGCGCTGGGCAGCCTGCCCGCAGGTGGCACCCAGCACCTGAGCTTCGTGCGGCCGGAGAGCGGCCGGTTTCGGGCGCGGGTGCTGGTGGGCACGCGCCAGGCTAACCTGCGTCTGAACCCCTGGCTGGCGCTGGCTGGTCCGGGGCTGCCGCGCCCGCCGGAGCTGGAGGGACTGCTGCCGGAGGGCGAGGGGGTGCTGTTCTTCCCGCCACCGGAATCGCGCGAGCTGGAGGCCTTTCCCCAGGCGTTCCCCTGGCCGGTGCTGGCGGGCGCATCGCTGGAGCTGGATCTGCCGGCGGCGGGTCCATACTTCCTGCTGGTGCTTGACCCCAGCGGACAGGGCGGCACCTACCTGCTGGATACCGGCTATCTGTTCGACTGAGTGCGCCGCTGTTGGTCCGGCGGGCGCTGGATGACTCCGCACCCGAGGATGCGGCGTGAGTGGCGCTGGCAGCATTCCATCCGCGCGCCTGGTGATCGCCGGCCACGACCGCACCCGTCGCGAGCGGCTGGCCGCATCGCTGGCGGCGCTACCGGCGATCACCATCTGCGCCGTGGCGGCCACCAGCGCCGATGCGATCATCGACGCCTACCGGCACCGGCCGGACGCGGTGCTGCTGGAGCTGGGGCTGCCCAGGCTAAGCGCCGCGGATACGGTGCGCCATCTGCTGCGCGTTGCGCCGGGCGTGCTCGTCTATCTGCTGGCGGAGCGGGGACGGCAGGCGGGTATCTCGGCCGCGCTGGACGCGGGCGCGCGCGACGTGCTGGATACAGCGCTCACGCCGGAGCAGATCGCGGCCGTGCTGCTCCGGGCCCGCCGGAAGCCTTGAGGATCGGTCCGGTCAGTCCGCCCGTTTCAGTTCGGCGGTGGCGGCGGGATCGGTTGATGCGGGCTCGACGATCAATGTCTCGGTGGCGGCGGGCGCGGGAGCGGGCGGCGCCCAGGGCGAGGGGGGCGAGGCAGGCGCCGGCGCCGCGGCCGGGGCGGATGCGGGGAACGAGGCAGCGGCGACGGGCGCTGGGCCGGCGGGCGCCGTCGCCCGGACCGGGGCCGGGCGGCGCGCCGGGGCGGACCATTCGGTCAGCCGCCACAGCCCCAGGAACAGCGCCAAGATCAGCCCGATGAACGAGACGGCGAACAGGGCGAACCGACCGGCGAAGTCCAGCGGGTCGGCGTAGCCCGCGCCAAGGAAGATCAGCAGGTTGCTGCCCTCCGGCACGACCCTCGGCACCTCGCGGCTGATCACCGCGAAGGCGTACACCATGGACAGCAGGCCGCCGGAGATCAACCCCAGGCGCAGGTAGTTCACCATCGCGGGCAGCGCCAGGCCGATGAGCACGAACAGGATGCCGATGCCGGTGGCAGCCAGGAAGACGTTGCGTTGCCAGCCCGGATAGTCATCGCGGAAGCTGGCGGCCTCACCGTAGTAGTTTTCGATCTGATTCTGCAGGGTGGACTGCGAGCGTTCGTCGTCGCCATCGCCGGAGAGCTGGCGGAAGGTGACGCCGGGATCGCCGGGCGCCTCCGGGCCGGGCGCGGCCATCAGCACGCCGAATATCGTGGTGAACGCCACCAGCACGCCAATGACGGCCGCATACACCACCCGAATCCACACCGTGCTCATGCCCGCCTCCCATGGCGCAGACTCACGTGAGTATACAGGGGGGAAGTGGGAAGAGGGATAGGGAAGAGGGGTTAAGGGTTGAGGCTGGGAGAGCGGTTCTCCCGATTCCTGATTCCTATCTCCTAACCCGCTAACCTCTAACCCCTCTTCCCCTGTACGCTACGTAGCAGCTACGACAGCGGCGGGTGTGGCGGATGTGGCGCAGGCGGGTGGCCGGCTCGGTGGTGCGGTGGGCGGTGGTGTTTGCCGGCGCCACGGCGGGCAGCCTGATTGGGCGGGTGGCAGCGGCGTTTATCTACGATGAGCCGGTATCGCCCTTGCTTGACCTGCGTCCGCGCCATCTGCTCAGCCAGGATGTGGCGCCCGGGTTTCTTACCGCCGAGTTGCTGGGCCGGGCGCTTGGTGGCGGCCCGGCCGCCGAGGCGGCCGCCGCCGCGCTGGGCGCCGCCGCCTCGGCGATCATCACCGGCCCGCGCGTGGCCGGCGAACGCGAGGTGCCCCATGACCGCAGCATCTGACGATCCCGTGACCATGCTCGTGGTCAGCGACTACATCTGACCGTGGTGCTATATCGGCCTGGTGCGGGCCGAACAGCTGGAGCGTGACTACCCCATCACCATCGAGTGGCGGCCGTTCGAGCTGCACCCGGAGATCCCGCCCGAAGGCAAACCAAAGGGGCCGCCTTCCGGCGCGCCGAACCGCGTCATGGAAGCGGCGCACGCGGCCGGTATCCCTATGGTGCGAACCAGTATGACGCCGAACTCCCGGCCTTCGCTAGAAGCGGCGGAGTGGGTGCGTGCCACCGCACCGGAGGTGTTTGGCCGCTTCCACGCCGCCCTGTTCCGCGCCTACTTCGTCGAGGACCGCAATATCGGCGACGTGGATGTGCTGGCGGCGGTGGCGGTGGAGCAGGGGCTGGACGGCCCGGCCCTGCGCGAGGCGCTGGTTCGGCGTCAGTTCTCGCCGGATGTCGATGCGGGCATGCAATGGGCGCTGGAGCGCGGTATCAGCAGCACGCCGTTCTTTATCGTCGCGGCGGACAAGCTGTACGGCATCCCCGGCGCACAGGAATACAACGTCTTCCAAAGCGTCATGGCCCGTCTCGGTATCCAACCGCGGGCAGCCAGTGCCGATGCCGAAATAAGCAATTCGTAAGCTTTCCATAAACGGGCCGTCAGGTAGCGCCGGCTGCGCCCCGGCATCCTAGCCTCACGCCTTCCCGCTGGGGGAAGGGTTGAGAACAGGAGCCGGTCGCTATGGATACGCCCGCCCATGTATCGCTGCCCCTGCGCCGCCTGCTCGCCGGGCTGGCGGTGCTGGCGGTACTCATGGCCATCAGCCAGGCCATACCGCCATCCGCGGCAGCTACACCGGCGCCCATCGGCCTCAAGCTGCCGTGGGACCAGAGCAACAGCACCGTCTACCTGTCCAGCGCGCCCCACGGCGGCGCGACCCAATTCCGCTGTAGCGAGCCGTTGCTGCGCTCGCTCAATCAGATGTCAGGGCTGGACTTCGGCATGGCCGCCGGCACCGAGATACTGGCGGCGGCAGACGGCTGGGTGCGCTACGCGCAGTCTGACCCGTACGCCGCGGGCAAGACCGTGATGCTGGAGCACGCAGGCGGCTTCGTCACCCAGTACTGGCATCTGAGCAGCATCGACAGCAATATCAAGGTTGGTGACTGGGTGCCGCAGGGGCGGCCGTTGGGCCGGTCAGGATCGGCGGGCACTGGGGAGCATCTGCACCTGGAGTTCGGCACCAAGTACCGGCCGGGCAATACCCCCTGGGGCGCCGACGGGTTGACCATTGATGGCTACACCGCCCATGCGCTCGTCCGCACGCGTGACGGCCTGGCCTACAACTACCAGGGCACCCTGACCCGTGGCGCGCCCCGTACCGAGACCATCACCTGGTGCGCGAATACGGCGAACAGCGGCACCGTCACCCGCTGGCTCGGGATGAACGAGCCCGGTTACCCGACCGGCACCGTCTACGCGGACGAGCACGGCGGCGGCGGCAAGCTGCGCTCCACCAACCAGCGCAATTCGGTCGGGAACGGCAGCCAGGCCGTGAGCTGCCCCGGCCAGTACAAGGCTGAATATTTCACCAACACCACCAATCCGGCCGGTTCGCCCGCCGTCACCCGCTGTGAGGGCTGGCCCATCGTCCATGACTGGGGCGGCAACAGCCCGGACAACCGCATCACGGCCGACCGGTTCGCGGCCCGCTGGAGCACGCGCACGATCATCGATGCCGGCCGCCAGCGTTTCCGCCTGCGCGCGGACGACGGCGCCCGTGTGTACATCGATGGTGCGCTGGTGCCGGAGCTCAACCGCTGGCACGATCAGGACGGCTCGCAGGAGTACAGCGTCGAGCGGGTGTTCAACAGCCGCGCCGAGCACGATATCCGCGTCGAGTACTACGAGAACGGCGGCGGCGCGCGCATCTCCTTCCGTTGGGAGGCCGTTACCGCCCAGCCGTGGGGTGTGAGCCTCACCGCCAGCGCCACCAGCATCCAGCCGGGACAGAGCGTGACGCTCACCGCCACGGCCAGTCAGGATGTGCATCCGACGCCATACTTCATCCGCATCGACCAGGTGAATGCCAACCGCAACTTGTGGAGCTGTGGCAGCGGCGCTACCTGCACCGTCACGCTCAACAACCTGCCCGCGGGCAGCACGGTCGTCGCCCGCGCCCGCATCGCTGATGGCAGCGGCAACAACATCCAGGCCGAATCGGCGCCGGTGACCGTCAGTGTAGCGAGCAATAGCAGCAGTGGTGGTGGTGCCCCCAGCCGCAGCGAGGTGATCGTCGATGATCGGGCCGGTGGCTTCCGCCGCGGCGGCCAGTACTGGTGGGAAGCAGGTATCGGCTATGCCTCCCACATGTTCTGGACGTACGTCAACGGCAATGTCACCAGCTCGTGGGGCGAGTGGAACGCGCACCTGGCGGGAGGACGCTATGAGGTATTCGTCTTCGTCCCGCGCGATAACGCCACCGCACAGCAGGCTACCTACTCCGTCTATCACGCCGGCGGGGTGAGCAATCGCATGGTGAACCAGAACAATTACTATGACGCCTGGGTGTCGCTGGGCACGTACGACTTCGCTGCCGGCGACAGCCGCCGTGTGCGCCTGACCGACGCTACTGGCGAGGCGGGCAACTCCCGCCGTAAGCTCGGCTTTGATGCCGTGAAGTTCACCCCCCGGTAACGGGTGGTGTGCCTGGCGGATCTGCCGGGTGGGGGAGGCGTGCATGAGACTCGTTTCCCCTCACCCGGCAGATTGCGCTCATCCTGCTGCCTGCGCGCTGGACCAGCAGCAGTAACTCGGCGGAAGGGAACCAGGCCCGCTCGAACCGGCTGATGCCGGTGACGGCCGGACACGGAGAGCGCATCGCCGCCGGCCAGCAGGAGGATGCAGGGCATACCGGCCGTCGCGCGGCAGGTCCGCCAGTTTGGGCGAGGACACGACAGCACCGTGCCGCCCGCCCTCATGGAGGAGCGGGCATCGCCATCGCGGCGCACCGTCGCTAGCTAGCCCGGTCCCACACCGGCCTGATACCGCAGCGCCTCTCTTGCGCGGAGCTGGTGCTCCGCTGCCCAGCTTGCCGCCGCTGTGCGGTCTGTACCGTTACCCCTTTCCGCTCGCTGTCCCCATCCTTCATCCTTTCCGTGAAAGGGCCGTCCCATGTCACCTGCCCCACGTGCGGCCATCATCACCGGCGCGGGCCGGACACGTGGCATCGGCGCGGCCATCTGCCGGGCGCTGGCGGCAGACGGAGTGGACATCTACTTCACCGTCTGGAGCGCATACGACGAGAAGATGCCCTGGGGGGCGGAGCCAGGCTTCCCGGAGGTGCTGGCAGCGGAGCTACGCGCCGCCGGGGTGCGCTGCGCCTGGGGTGAGCATGACTTGGCTGCACCTGATGCGCCGGCCGCACTTCTCGACGCTGCCACCACCGCGCTCGGCCCGCTCTCGATCCTCGTCAACAACGCTACGCACTCCACGGGCGACGGTTACGAGCGGCTGGATGCCGCCATGCTGGACGCACACTACGCCGTCAACCTGCGCGGGACGCTGCTGCTGTCCACCGCCTTTGCCCGCCGCTTTCGGGGTGAGTCGGGTGGGCGCATTATCAGCCTGACCTCGGGACAGTCATTGGGGGCGATGCCGGAGGAACTGGCGTACGCCGCCACCAAAGGGGCGGTGGAGGTGGTCACTCGCTCGCTGGCAGCGGCGGTGGCGGGGCGCGGCATCACCGTCAACGCTGTCAACCCCGGTCCCACCGACACCGGCTGGATGGACGCCGCCCTGCGCGCCGATCTGCTGCCTCGCTTCCCGCAGGGGCGAACCGGCGCGCCCGAGGACGCCGCCCGCATCGTCGTCTTCCTTGCATCGGAGGCTGCGGGCTGGGTGACGGGGCAGGTGATCCACTCCGAGGGCGGCTTCCGGCGCGGATAGCGGACTGCCTCCGCCAGTTGCCGGACGCGGTATCCTGGGCGCACGCAGGAGCGCCGGGATGGACGCACACATGGAGCGCATCGGCCGCTACGAGCTGCGCAACCTTCTGGGGCGGGGCGGGTTCGCCACCGTGTACCGCGCCTGGGACCCGCTGCTACGCCGCGAGGTCGCGCTTAAGGTGCTGCCGTCGGATTGGGCTGAGGAGCCGGCGATGCGTCACCGCTTCATGCGCGAGGCGCAGACGCTGGCCGGCATCGAGCACCCGCACATCATCACCGTGTACGACGTGGGCGAGGCGGACGGCCGGCCATACTTCACCATGCCGGTGATGGAGGGGGGCACACTCACGGCTCGGTTGGGGTACGGCGTGCCGCTGATGGAGACCGTGGCGATCATCAGCGCGCTGGCGGGCGCGCTGGATACGCTGCACGCGCGCCGGATCGTGCACCGCGATGTCAAGGCGGCCAACGTGATGTTCTCCGCCGGCGGCCGGGTGACGCTGATGGATCTGGGGATCGCCCGCGAGCTGGATGGGGCGGGACTCACCTCCCACAGTCAGATCATGCTCTCGCCGGAGACCGCCGCGCCGGAGCAAATCCGCGCCCAACCGGCCGGCCCCGCCGCAGACATCTACGCGCTGGGGGTGCTGGCTTACCAGTTGCTGGCGGGCCGCCCGCCCTTCACCGGCGACACGGCCGCGCTGCTCCACGCGCATGTCTACGATCCGCCGCCGCCGTTGTGGGAGCTGCGTCCCGGCTTGCCCGGTGCGGTCTACGCCGCGGTCAGCGAGGCGCTGGCGAAGGACCCTGCCCGGCGGCCGCCCACCGCGGGAGCGTTCGCCGCCGCGTTGCGCCGCGCGGGGGAGGAAGCGCCGATCAACGCCGCCCCGACCATGCTCCTGCCGCGGCCGGTGCCACCGCCGGACCGGCGATGGTTGCTCACCATGGGCGCCGGTGGCGGGCTGGCAGCGCTGGCGCTGGCTACCGGCAGTTGGTGGCTGTGGGGCCGCGACAGTGCCCACGGTACGCAGGGCAGCAGCACGACAGCGACGCCGTCGCCACCGGTTCCGAGCGATTCGCCCAGCCCTACAGCGGCACCCGTTCCGTCACCCAGCCCCAGCGCCACGCCGGCCACCCCGGTTCCCGGTGCGCCTTCGGCTGGCACGAACGCGGCGGTGACGTTGCTGCGCGTGCCGGTAGGCGCGGCCAACCCGATTGATGTGCGCATGAACCCGGCGCGCGCCCCTTTCACCGATGAGCGCGTGCGGCGCGCCTTCGCCCAGACGGTGGACCCCGGTACGGCGCAGGACTTCGCCGCCCGATTTGCGCTCACCTCGCCGTTGCTGATACCGGCCACGGCGCAGGCGCTGGGCCCGGTCTCGCCGGTGGCGTACGATCCGGTGGCGGCTCGGGCGCTGCTGACGGCGGCGGGCCACCCAAATGGCATCGCCGCCACCATCACCCTCACCTGCGGCAGCGGCACCAACACCCAGCGCCTGGCCATCCTGCTGCAAGGTCAGTGGGAGCGTGCGCTCAGCGCCAAAGTGCTGGTCCGCGCGGTCGATGTGGCGGCCATGCGTGCCGCGGAGCAGAGCGAAGGCTATGATCTGCTGCTGTATAGCGTGGCCTCTGGGTGAGGTCTGTCCCCTGCCGCCTTCCCCCATTACCCTAGGCGCATGAGCGGAAACACCCTTGGCACGCTATTCCGGCTAACGACATGGGGCGAATCGCACGGAGCGGCGATCGGTGCGGTGGTGGATGGCTGCCCGCCGCTGCTGGCGCTGTCTGAGGCAGATATCCAGCCGGAGCTGGACCGGCGGGCGCCGGGGCAGAGCGCCATCGTGACGCAGCGCAAGGAGTCGGACACCGTTCGCATCCTCAGCGGTGTGTACGAGGGGCGCACGCTGGGCACACCCATCTCCATGCTTATCCCCAACGAGGATCAGCGCAGCGGCGACTACCGCGAGGTGGCAGAGAAGTACCGCCCCTCCCACGCCGATTACACCTATCAGGCCAAGTACGGCATCCGCGATTTCCGCGGCGGCGGCCGCACCAGCGCCCGCGAGACCGCCGCCCGCGTCGCCGCCGGGGCGATTGCCCGCAAGCTGCTGACCGTGCGTCACGGCGTCGAGATTGTCGCCTGGGTGAGCAAGGTAGGGACGATCACCGCCACCTGCGACCTGGAGACGGTGACGCGCGGGCAGGTAGAGCTAAGCATCATCCGCTGCCCGGACCCGGTGGCGGCCGAGCGGATGATTGCCCGGGTGGAGGAGGTGCGCAAGCAGGGCGACTCCGTGGGCGGGGTGATCACCTGCGCCGTGCGTGGCTGCCCGCC